>JAGWIH010000064.1 GCA_028866355.1 Alphaproteobacteria bacterium | reverse complement strand
GACCGCGTTCGGCCCCAAGGCCATGATCGGCCGCTTCCAGTCATACCGAGGGTCAATATCCTCGGGTTTGACGATGATCGGCTCGCGGTCTTTCTTGGCCATGGCTTTCCTCGAGAATATCAGCGTGCGGCAACGCCCAGCCGTTCCGCCATCCAATCGGCGGTTTGCGGACGATAGCGGTACGGACGGTTGTTGGCGACGTGATTGCCGTCAGGAATGATCAGCAGCTCGCATGGGCCTTTGACCTCGCGCGCGAGCTGTTCGGCCTCTTCGGGCGGCACGATGCGGTCGAGCCGGCCGGAGACGATAAATATCGGACATTCGATCCGGGGCGCGACATCCTTAAGCGACAGCGTCGCCGCGTTCTGCTTGGCGGCGACCTCGTCGTGGGCGTGCGAGCGCACACGGAAGGCCGTGCGCGTCAACTCGGGCAATTTGTCCCAGATGCCGAGCCAATTGTAGGGCCCGGCCAGCGCGATGCAGGCCGTAACCCGCTTCTCGAAGGCGCAGGCGCGCGGCGCGTAATAGCCGCCGAGGCTGACACCCCACAGGCCGACGCGCGCCGTATCGACATCGCGCCGGGTTTCGAGCCAATCGAGCACCGCCTTGACCGCGACCTCGTAATCGCCGCGGATCGGGAAATCGTATTCGGCCTCGCCCTGGCCCGGACCGTCGAAGGTCAGCGTCGCCATACCGCGTGCCAAGAAGGTTTCCTGATACGCGAGCATCTCTTCTTTCGCGGAATCGAGGCCCATCACCATGACGACGACGGGCGGGCGCGTGATGCCGTTGGGCTTGCGCAGTACGGCGGCCAGGTTCTTGCCCTGATAAGGGATGCGCACATATTCGCCCGGCGGATCGAGATGCGGCAGCGCGAGCTTGTGGCATTCGACCGCCTTCATATGCGCCGCCTTCATCTGCGGCACATCGTGGACGAACAGGAATTTGGCGAAGTGATAGGTCACCGCCGCCCGCGACAGATGCTCGGCGGCGCTGACAAATTGCCGCTTGCTCAACGCCTCGCAGCCGAGCGTGGCATGGATGTCGGCACGCGCCGACCACTTGGCGCTCCATTCGTCCCACGATCGGATCGACGTCGTGACCTCCTCGAAATCGGCGAGCGTGATGCCGTTGGCGACGAAGCGCGGCGCCCAATGCGCGATCGCGGAGGCGACGCGCGGATCGGCGGTGACGGCACGGAAGTCAGCGCTCACTCGACGGTCTCGTCGCGTCGATACCACGGCATGAATCGGCGCGTCGCCCAGTTGATCAGCACGTCGCAGCCGACGCCGAAGCCGGCAAGAAACAGCACGGCGACGAACGCTTCGTTCTCATGATAGGTGCGCGAATTGTAGAGGATGTAATAGCCCAAGCCGCCGATCGCGGTGAAGAACTCGGCGACCACAGCGCCGATCAGCGCGCGGCCGGCGGCGATCCGCAGGCCGGCAAGGAAATACGGCAGCGACGCCGGCAGCACGATCTCGAACAGAGCGCCGATCCCGCCGGCCCGGAAGGAATGTGCGACCTCGAGATAATCCTTCGGCACCGAGCGCGCGCCGTCGCCAACACTGACGATGATCGAGAAAATCGCCGCGAAGACGATGGTGGCGAGCCGCGCGGCGCCGGTGTAGCCGAACCACAGCGAAAACAGCGGCAGCATCACCAGCATCGGCATGGCGTAGAACGCGCTAACGTAATGACGCAGCACGCGGTCGCTCAACGTGCTGCGGCCTATCGCCAGTCCGATGACGGTGCCGGCGACGACCGAGATCACCAAGCCTTCGGCCACCGCAAGCAGCGTTTGCGCCATCGCCGCGAGGAACGGCGCGCTGGTGATGACGCTGGGGAACGCCCGTGCGATACCGCTCGGCGTGGCGACAAAATCGGGCGCGAAACGGCGCACGATGAATTCCCAAAGCGCCAATATGACGACCCCCGCGACGATCCGCGGCACCATCGGCCCTGAAGTGCCGAACCGGCGCGGCGTAGCGGCAATCGCGGTCACGGTCATGGTATTACGTCCGCCAGCGCGCGAAGTGGGCTTCCAGTGTCCGGCCCAAGCGCATGAGGCCAACACCAGCAGCGACGATCACCAGCATCGCGGCGAAGACCGCGCCGGTATCGAAATTCTGCGTCGCCGTCATGATCAGCTGGCCGAGGCCGGTCGCCGACAGGAAGAATTCCGCCGCCACCATGCCGACCAGCGCGCGGCCGATCGCCTGGCGGATGCCGGTCATCGTGAACGGCAACGTGTAGGGCACCATGACCTCGCGCCAGAGAGCCCACTCCCGCGATCGGTACGATCGCGCAACCTCAATAAGCTCGGGCTTGATGCTGCGGGCGCCTTCGACCGTGTTGTAGAGAATGGGGAAGACTGCGAATAGAAATACCACCAGGACCTTTGGCGCGAAGCCAAAGCCCATCAGCGACAGAATGAACGGGATCAGCGCGACCATCGGCGTCGCGTAGAGGATCGTGATGTAGACGTCGAGCGCTTCGCGCAGCCATTTGAGTCGCGCCATCAGCAGGCCCAGGGGCATGCCGACGACGACGGCGAGCGCCAGACCGGTGACGAACAACGTCGCCGACGATAGAGCCTGCCGCGGCAGCTCGCCCGTCAGGGTGAGCTGCCACAGCCGCTCAAGCGTCTCCGACAGCGGGGCCATGAAGGCGATGCTGGTGTGGCGGCCGACGATCTCCCAGGCCGCCGCGCCGACAACGAGGCTCAGGACGAAGGGCGCGTGCCGCTTGATTGCCTCACGCCGCAATTCCGTCTCCTCAGTGGCTTTTCTCGTAGAGAGCGTTGGCGTCGCGCCAGATCGAGGCGTCGACCAACTGGTCATAGGTCGGCGGCGTCTTACCCTTTTCGATACTGCCGACTTTCGCCTGGAAGGCGACGAACTTGTCGATCTGCTCCTTGGGCAAGCCGTCATTGTCGATCGCCCACAGGCCGAAATTGAGATACGCCTTGAGCGCACCGAGCGCGATTTTGTGGCTGCGGCCCGTGACCTCGGCGATGGTCGCGACCCGGTCGGCGTTTTTCGGATCGGCCATATAATGCGCCGCGGCGATGATGCCGGCCATCATCCGGACGAGTGCGTCGCGCTTTTTCGCGATTGTGTCGCGACGCACGACGATCACCAGCCAGTGATTGATCGGGCTCGCCTCGCGCAGGGTCTCGATGACCGTTACCTTCTTGCCGTGGCTCTCGATCTCCGGAACGTCGTCGAGATGCAGGATGCCATACTTGATCTGGCCGGCGATCAGCGCACTTGCCGTGTTGGAGCCGAGCGCGACCTGTTGCACGTCGTCCATCGACATGTGGCAGAACCCGGCGAGGATCGATTTGAGCGCAATCGAGCGCGCGCCGCCCGGCGTGTCGATGCCGACCTGCTGACCTTTGAGGTCGGCGCATTTGGCGTGCGCGGCGTCGGTCGTGCCGAGTTCGAAGTCGGGCTTGGGCCAGCCATAGATCGCGACCAGCGGCACGCCGGCATTGGCGACCTGCTTGATCAGCAGCGGCGTCGCCGACATCGACGCGTCAAGATCGCCGGCCAACACCGCCCGTGATGCCGCCGTGCCGTTGTCGAAGGCGCGCAGATCGACATCGGCGCCGTATTTCTTGAAGAAGCCCTGGTCCTTGGCGACGTAGGCGATGATCGAGCCGAAAATCGGCGGCACGCCCGGTGGCGCCAGCGAGATCTTCTGGGCTTGCGCGAAGGCGGGCGCGAACGGCGCCGCCAGTGCGACAACCACCACCACGACGGCGACGATCCAGGATTTACGAAACATGGCTTGTCCTCCCCTCGGGTTATCCTTCTCACGAGCCGATCTGGAATTCGGCCTTCTTGGCTTCACTCATCAAGGTCGACCAGACGCGCTCACGTAATTCAGCGAAGCGCGGCAAGGTCAGCGTCGCGCGCGAACGCGGCCGCGGCAGATCGACGACGATCTCTTCGTGGATTCGCGACGGGCGGCCCTTCAAGACGACGACGCGATCGCCCATCAGCACCGCCTCTTCGATCGAGTGGGTAACGAACAACATGGTCGTTGGTTGGCGCTCCCATATGCGCAGCAGTTCGAATTGCAGGATCTCGCGCGTTTGCGCGTCGACCGCGGCGAACGGCTCGTCCATCAGCAGCACGCGCGGATCGACGGCGAGCGCGCGCGCCAGGCCGCAGCGCTGCTGCATGCCGCCCGAGAGTTGGTAGGGATAGGCTTTCTCAAAGCCCGAGAGACCAACGAGATTGATGAAATGCGGCACGCGGCGCGCGATTTCCGCGCGGTCGACACCGGCCATGCGCAGTCCATAGGCGACGTTGTCGTAGACCGTCTTCCACGGGAATAGGCCGAAATGCTGGAAGACCATGGCGATGCCGGAACGCGGCTCGCGCACGATTTCGCCGTCGACCGAAACCTCGCCGTCGGCCGGAATGAGTCCGTCGATGCAGCGCAGCAGCGTGGTCTTGCCGCAACCCGATGGCCCCACCAGCGCGACGATCTCGCGCTCGGCGACTTCGAGGTTGACGCAGTCGAAGACCCGCAAGGCGCCGTATTCCTTGCGCAAGCCGCGCACGACGATATGGCCGCCTTGTGCCGCGGCCGGTGCGGCACGCCGAATTCCCGATGCGGTTGTGCCCATTCTAAAGAGGCGCCCTCCCGTCCGCTTTGCCGCGGGCGCGGTCATAGTGCGGCACGGTTAGCAGCCGATCAACACCCGGCTTACCGCCGCGGCGCGCATTAAAAAAACGCATAAAAAAGGGGACGCAAAGCGCGTCCCCTGCTGGAAGTGGATGGGACCTGGCAACCGTCAGTAGTGGCTGCTCGGCGTGCCGCTCGACGAGTTCAACAACTGCGCGGCTTGCGGATGCTGCTGCGCCTGGTCCGGATGCTGCGCGAAGCAGCTCTTCATCGCCTGCGACTGCCAAGCGAGGTCCCAACAGCTGCCGGTTCCCTTGGCCCGCGCGACATGGCGGGCGTGCGGGGCCGGCTTCACCGCCTTTGGTGTGCCGGCGTTCGGCTGGGTCATGCCGCCCTGCGGGTTGGAGGGTGCGGTCGTGGTCGGCGGCGGCATGGTGCCGCCGGGATATCCTTGCTGGGCGAAGGCCGGCGCCGCGAGGAGAGCGACACACAGCCCCGCGAGAACGAGGGGTTTACGCGTCATAGGCACCTCCTTATGCAGACATAGAACGGCGTACGGTCGGCGCGGTTCCAACCCCGGTCACAGCGGTGCTAGCGTCGGCCCCGGGAGAAACCGATGAAACGCAGCACCGAACGTTTCCTCTGCACGCACACCGGCAGCCTGCCGCGGCCGGAACGGCTGATCCGCGACATGTACGCCAAGGAAGAAGGCGTGCCGGTCGACCGCGGCCAACTTGCCGCGCATATCCGCGATGCCGTCGGCGAGATCGTGCGCAAGCAGAGCGCGGCCGGGGTCGACATCGTCAACGACGGCGAAATGTCGAAGCCGAGCTACGCCACTTATATCAAGGACCGGCTCGGCGGCTTCGGCGGCGAAAGCATTCCGGTGACGAGCTACAAGGACCTTGCGGATTTTCCCAATCTGCACCGCAAGGTGTTCGGCGATCCCGGCCGCTCGCGGCGCAAGACGCCGTCATGCAACGCGCCGATCACCGTGAAGGACGCGGAAGCCGCCAAAGCGGACGTGGCGAACCTGAAGGCCGCGCTTCAGGGCGCACGCCACGAAGCCGCGTTCATGAGCGCGGCCTCGCCGGGCGTGATCTCGCTGTTCTTTCACAACGGCCATTACCCGTCGCACGAGACCTATCTCGAGGCGATCGCCGAGGCGATGCGCGCCGAATACGAGACGGTGGCGAACGCCGGCATCGTCCTGCAGCTCGATTGCCCGGATCTGGCGATGGGCCGGCACATCCAGTTCGGCGATCTCGATCTCAAGCAGTTCCACAAGATGGCGGCGCTGCACATCGAGGCGCTCAATCACGCCGTGCGCAACATTCCGGCCGAAAATTTGCGCATGCATCTGTGCTGGGGAAATTACGAAGGCCCGCACCATTGCGACGTGCCGATCGGCGACATCATCGATCTGGTGTTCAAGGCCAAACCGGCGGCGATCTCGTTCGAGGCAGCGAACCCGCGTCATGCGCACGAATGGAAGCTGTTCGAGACGGTGAAGCTGCCGGACGGCAAGGTGCTGATTCCGGGCGTGCTCGAATCCAAATCGAATTTCATCGAGCATCCCGAGCTCATCGCCCAGCGCATCGGGCGTTATGCCAAGCGGGTCGGGCGCGAGAACGTCATCGCCGGCAGCGATTGCGGCTATGGCACCTGGGTCGGCCAAGCCGCAGTCGACCCACAGGTGGTCTGGGCCAAGATGGCGGCGATGGCCGAGGGCTGCCGTCTCGCCACGCGCGAATTCTGGCGTTAGTTCAGCGCCACGCCGTCGTCAGCAACAACACAAGCACGACCAGCGCCGCGAGATTCAGCACCAGAATGGCGCCCGCCGCCATGTCCTTGACCACGCGAATCTCGGCATGCAGCGTCGGATGGAGATGGTCGGCAAGGGCCTCGATGGCCGAATTGATCAATTCGGCGGCGAGCACCATCGCCATGATGAACACGCCGATCGCCCACCACACCGCGGGCGGCCGCAGCCACGCCAGCAGAATGATCGTCGCGGCGGCGACCGCGAGCTCGAGCCGCAAGCTGCCTTCGCGGTGAAGCCCGGCGAAGATTCCGTTCAGCGCATAGCCCGAGCGCTGCCACAGGGACCGATTCTTGAATTCGTCGCCGGTGCTTTCCATCGGCTTCCCCCTTATGTCAGTCGGCTCGCCGCGGATTGCAGCGCCCGCTCGGCTTCCTGCGCCAGCCGGGCGACGATGGAAGCGGCCGGCGGGAGGTCGTCGATTAAATCCACGTCTTCGCCGGCGAAGATCACCGCCGTGCTGAAATCGCCGGCCTCGACCGCCGCCTTGTAACGCTTCATCTCGTCCGTCACGCGCGCGGCGAGATCCGCCTCCTTGCCGTGCCAGCGCCCGCAGAAAATGTTGCTGAGCGCGCGGCCGGTGTAGGGCTTCGGCCAATCGTAGCCGCGGACGATGTCGAAAATCGTCGTGCGCAAGGTCCCGTCGCCGGACGCGGCGACGACGCGCGCCTTGGCCAGATCGTGCGCGAGTGACTCGGTACTCGCATAGAACCGCGTGCCGACCAGAACGCCCTCGGCGCCGAGCGTCAAGGCGGCGGCGAGACCGCGACCGTCGGCGATGCCGCCGGCCGCGACGACCATCGCGTCGGGTGCGCGCTGCGCCACCAGATCGACGAGCGCGGGCACCAAGGGCAAGGTCGCGCGCGCGCCGCCGTGGCCGCCGGCTTCGGTGCCCTGCGCGACGATGATTTCGGCGCCGGCGTCGAGCGCGCGCAACGTCTGCTCGCGGTCCTGCACCTGGCAGATGAGGACGCTGCCGGCCGCGCGGATGCGATCGGCAAAAGGCGCCGGATCGCCGAAGGACAGCATCAGCGCCGCCGGCGTGTGCGCCAACACGCGATCGAGCAGCGCCGGATTCTTGGCCAACGACCAGGTGATGAAACCGCAGCCCACGCGCCGGTTGCCGGCTGCTTCGAACTCGCGGTCGAGCCAGGCCGCGTCGCCATAACCGCCGCCGACGAGACCGAGACCACCGGCATCGGTCACAGCGGCGGCAAGGCGCCCGCCCGCGACCCCGCCCATCGGGGCCAGAAGGATCGGATGGGCAATGCCGAGCTTCTCCGTCAGGCGGGTGCGCAATGTCATGATTCTGTCTCCATCGGCGGGACCAACGCGCGCGCGGCGCTTTCATCCCGCCCCGAGTTTGCGCTAAAGACGGGGCACCAATCCAGGACAGCGCGCAAGCAGGGCGAAGGATCATGGCGGAGCGTTGGGGACTGCCGATCGTCGCTTGGCCGTCGCGCCTGCGTCCCAGCATTTGGGACGGGATCGCGCTGCCGCTGGTGTTCGGCGGCCTCATCCTGCTCGCCTGGGCGAGCCACCAGATGAGCCAGCCGTTCCACCCCGGCCAGCAACTGCCGATCTCGCTCGATCCGCGCTACTTGCCGGCCTATGCGTTGCGGACGGTGATGCGCATGGCCGTGGCGTTGGTCGCGTCGCTGGTCTTCAGCATCGTCTATGCGGCGATCGCGGCCAAAAGCAAGCGGGCCGAGAAGCTGCTGATCCCGATCCTCGACATTCTGCAATCGGTGCCGATCCTGGGGTTTCTCTCCATCACGGTAACCGGCTTCATCGCGCTCTTTCCCGGCAGCCTGCTGGGCTACGAGTGTGCGGCGATTTTCGCCATCTTCACGTCGCAGGCGTGGAACATGACGTTCAGCCTCTATCAATCCTTCATCGCCGTGCCGCACGATTTGCGCGAAGCGGCGCGCATGTACCACCTGTCGCCGTGGAACAGCTTCTGGCAGCTCGAAATGCCGTTCGCGCTGCCGCAGCTCGTCTGGAACATGATGATGTCGGTGTCGGGCGGCTGGTTCTTCGTGGTGGCAAGCGAGGCCATCAGCGTCAACGGCAACAACGTGCTGCTGCCGGGCATCGGCTCCTATATCTCGGTGGCGATCGACCAACGCGACCTGCAAGCCGTCGGTTACGCCATTCTCGCCATGCTGGTGCTGATCTTGATCTACGACCAGCTGCTGTTCCGCCCGCTGCTGGCCTGGGTGCAGCGCTTCAAGGTCGAGACCATCGTCGGCAAGGAGATCGAACCGCCGTGGTTCCTGACGATGCTGCAACGCGCGCGCATCTTCCACGCCTTCGCGTGGGTGCTTTCCCTCATGGCGCTCTTTTCGAGCCGGATCGCACAGCGGCTGCCGGAGATTCCGAACATCGCCCGGCGCAGCCGGCGTTTCGGCCGCGCGCTCGATATGATGTGGGCCGTGATTCTCATCGGCGGCTCGGTCGCGGCGCTGATCGAAATCGCGCATTTCGTCCATGCCGAGGTCGGCTGGGCCGAAGTCGGCCATGTCTTCGTCCTCGGCGCGATCACGCTCGTGCGCGTCGTCGTGCTGATCGTGCTGGCGGCGGTGGTGTGGGTGCCGATCGGCGTCTGGATCGGACTGCGGCCCGGCCTGGCGCACCGCATCCAGCCGGTGATCCAGTTCCTCGCGGCGTTTCCGGCCAACCTGTTTTTTCCGATCGTGGTGTCGCTGATCGTCTTCTATCGGCTGACGCCCGAGGTCTGGCTGTCGCCGCTGATGATCCTCGGCACGCAATGGTACATTCTGTTCAACGTCATCGCCGGCACGCTCGCTCTGCCCAACGACTATCTGCTGGTTGCCGGCAATCTCGGAGTCCGGAACTGGCTGTGGTGGCGGCGGCTGATCCTGCCGGGCATCTTTCCCGCCTTCGTCACCGGCGCGGTCACCGCCTCGGGCGGATCGTGGAACGCCAGCATCGTTTCCGAGATCGCGCGGTGGGGCGATACGACCTTGCGGGCCACCGGGATCGGCGCTTATATCGCCACCGAAACCGAGAAGGGCGATTTCCCGCGCATTGCCCTCGGCATCACGGTGCTTTGTCTGTACGTGCTGGTGTTCAACCGCCTGGTCTGGCGGCGGCTCTATCAGCTCGCCGAAGAGCGTCTGCGGCTCGATTGATCGAGGATTCGCGACATGCCAGCCGAGACCACATTCGCCGCGGACGTTGGCACCGGCCTTATCGCCGCGCACCAGGTGTGCAAGACCTATGCGACCGGCGACGCCGCCGGCCGACTGGTGCTCGACCATATCGATTTCACCCTCAAGGAAGG
>JAGWIH010000063.1 GCA_028866355.1 Alphaproteobacteria bacterium | reverse complement strand
GCGCAGAAGCGCTACATCAAGGCGCTGACCAAGGGGATCATGAAGGTGATGTCCAAGATGGGCATCTGCACCTTCCAATCCTATTGCGGCGCGCAAATCTTCGATGCCGTCGGCCTCAACCGCGCGCTGCTCGACGAATATTTCACCGGCACCAACTCGCCGGTCGAAGGCATCGGCCTCGCCGAGATCGCCGAGGAAACCGTGCGGCGCCATCGGTTGGCGTTCGGCGACGCGCCGGTCTATCGCAACGCGCTCGATCCGGGCGGCGAGATTCTTTATCGCGTGCGCGGCGAGCAGCACATCTGGACCAACGATTCGGTAGCGGCGCTGCAGCACGCGGTACGCGGCAACGATTACCGCAAGTACAAGGCATACGCGCGCCACGCCGGTGACCAGGAAGACGGCGCCATCGCGCTGCGCGGCTTGCTCGATTTCGATTTTGCGCCCACGCCGATTCCGCTCGACCAGGTCGAGCCGGCCGAGAACATCATGAAGCGGTTCTCCACGGGCGCGATGTCGTTCGGCTCGATCTCGTGGGAAGCGCACACCACGCTCGCCATCGCCATGAACCGCATCGGCGGACGCTCGAACACCGGCGAAGGCGGCGAGGATCCGCGGCGCTACAAGCCGCTCGACAACGGCGATTCGATGCGCTCGGCGATCAAGCAGGTCGCCTCGGGTCGCTTCGGCGTCAACGCCGAATACCTGGTCAACGGCGACATCCTGCAGATCAAGATGGCGCAGGGCGCCAAGCCAGGCGAGGGCGGCCAACTCCCCGGGCATAAGGTCGACGATTGGATCGCCAAGACGCGCCACTCGGTTCCCGGCGTCGGCCTGATTTCGCCGCCGCCGCACCACGACATCTATTCGATCGAGGATTTGGCGCAGCTCATCCACGACCTGAAGAACGTCAACCCGAAGGCGTGGGTGAGCGTCAAGCTGGTGGCCGAGATGGGCGTCGGCACCATCGCCGCCGGCGTCGCCAAAGCCTATGCCGACCACGTCACCATCGCCGGCCACGAGGGCGGCACGGGCGCGAGCCCGCTGACCTCGATCCACCACGCCGGTGAGCCGTGGGAGATCGGCCTGGCCGAGACGCACCAGACGCTGGTGCTGAACGGCCTGCGCGGCCGCATCGCGGTGCAGGTCGACGGCGGCCTGCGCACCGGCCGCGACGTCGTCATCGGCGCGCTGCTGGGCGCCGACGAATTCGGCTTCGCTACCGCGGCGCTGATCGCCGAAGGGTGCGTGATGATGCGCAAGTGTCATCTCAACACCTGTCCGGTCGGCGTCGCCACGCAGGACAAGGAACTGCGCAAGCGCTTCGTCGGCAAGCCCGAGGACGTGGTCACCTTCCTGCGCTTCGTCGCCGAAGAGACGCGCGAGCTGATGGCCAAGCTCGGCTTCCGCACCTTCAACGAAATGATCGGCCGCACCGACAAGCTGATGATGCGACGCGGCGCGAACCACCCGAAGGCGCGCCAGATCGATCTCAGCCGCGTGCTCCATCGGCCGCAGGTACCGGCCGGCACCAAGACCTATCAGTGCGAGGCGCAGAACCACCGGCTCGAAAAGGCGCTCGACCACAAGCTGATCGCGCTCGCCAAGCCGGCGCTGGAGAAGGGCCAGAAGGTGTCCATCGAGCTGCCGGTGCGCAACGTCAACCGCACCGTCGGCGCTATGCTGTCCGGCGAAGTGGCGCGGCGCTATGGCGACGCCGGCTTGCCCGATGCGACCATCGACGTCCACTTCAAGGGTACGGGCGGCCAGACCTTCGGCGGCTTCCTGGCGCACGGCATTTCTTTCACGCTTGAAGGCGCAACCAACGATTACGCCGGCAAGGGCCTGTCGGGCGGCCGGCTGGTCGTCTATCCGCCGCGCGACAGCAAGCTGGCGCGCGACAAAAGCATCATCGTGGGCAACACCGTGCTCTACGGCGCGGTCAGCGGCGAATGCTATTTCAGTGGCGTCGCCGGCGAACGCTTCGCCGTGCGCAACTCGGGCGCGGTGGCGGTCGTCGAAGGCGCCGGCGCGCATTGCTGCGAATACATGACGGGCGGCATCGTCGCCGTGCTCGGCGATACCGGTCCGAATTTCGCCGCCGGTATGAGCGGCGGCGTCGCCTACGTGCTCGACGAGCGCGGCGACTTCAAGACGCGCTGCAACACCGCGATGGTCGAGCTCGAACCGCTCCAGGGCGACGACGGTCCGGTCGACGCTGACCAGCCGATCGAATTCGCCTACTCGCTGCACGAAAACGATATCCGCCTGTTGCGGCGGATGATCGAGCGGCACGCGCGGCTGACGCAAAGCCCGCGCGCGCGCCTGATCCTCGAGAACTGGCCGCACTGGCAGAACCAGTTCGTCAAGGTCATGCCGGTCGAATATCGGCGCGCCCTGCAGAAGATCGAGCAAGCGCGGAAGGCCGCGCCGGCGGAGATTGGCGTCGCGGTGAGCGCCTGATCCAATGGCTAAGCCGACCGGTTTCATGGAGTTCGAACGGCGCGACCATGCCTACGCGCCGGTCAAAGAACGCCTCAAGCACTATCGCGAATTCACCGAGCCGCTGCCGTCGGACGAGCTGAAGCGCCAAGCCGGGCGCTGCATGGATTGCGGTACGCCCTATTGTCACACCGCCTGTCCGGTCAACAACATCATCCCGGACTGGAACGACCTGGTTTACGAAGGCGACATGCGGCGTGCGCTCGAGGTGCTGCATTCGACCAACAACTTTCCGGATTTCACTGGACGCATTTGTCCGGCGCCGTGCGAAGCCTCGTGCACGCTGAACCTCATCGAATCGCCGGTCACCATCAAGACCATCGAGCAGGCCATCGCCGATCGCGGCTGGGAAGCCGGCTGGGTCGCGCCCTTGCCGGCGAAACATCGCACCGGCAAGCGCGTCGCGGTCGTCGGCTCCGGTCCCGCCGGACTCGCCTGCGCGCAACAGCTGGCGCGCGTCGGGCACGACGTGGCCGTCTATGAAAAGTCATCTCGGATCGGCGGCTTGTTGCGGATCGGCATTCCCGACTTCAAGCTCGAAAAGCATGTCGTCGACCGCCGTATCGCCCAGATGCGCGCCGAAGGCGTGGTCTTCCACGTCAACGCGCATGTCGGCCGCAACGTACCGGTCGCCAAGCTGATGAAGGCGAACGACGCCGTCGTCTTCGCCATCGGCTCGGAGCAGCCGCGCGATCTACCGGTGCCGGGCCGCGAACTCGGCGGCATCCACTTCGCGATGGATTTCCTGGCTCAGCAGAATCATCGCGTCGCCGGCGAGAAATTCGACGGTCCTGATATCCTGGCCGGCGGCATGAACGTGCTGGTGATCGGCGGCGGCGATACCGGCTCGGACTGTATCGGGACATCGAACCGTCAAGGCGCCAAGTCGGTGACGCAGATCGAAATCATGCCGCAGCCGCCCGAGCACGAGGACAAGCTGATGACTTGGCCGGACTGGCCGATGAAGCTGCGCACCTCGTCCTCGCAAGAGGAAGGCGTCGAGCGCGATTGGTCGGTGGTGACCAAGGGCTTCACCGGCAAGGATGGCCGGGTCACCGGCCTCGATTGCGTACGCGTGCAGTGGCATCGCGACAGCGACGGCCGCATGCAGATGGTCGAGCTTTCCAACAGCGCCTTTCACGTTCCGGCCGATCTCGTGCTGCTGGCCATGGGTTTCCTGCATCCGGTCAAGCCGGGCGCGGTCGAAGGCCTTGGCCTGACGCTCGATCCGCGCGGCAATCTCAAGGCCAACACCGAGGACTATCGCACCAGCGTCGACAAGGTGTTCGCCGCCGGCGACGCCCGCCGTGGCCAGTCGCTGGTCGTGTGGGCGATCCGCGAAGGCCGGCAATGCGCCCGCGCGGTCGATCAATTCCTGATGGGAAAATCCGACCTGCCGCGTTAGGCCAGGAAGTCGCGCAATGTCCGCCGGAACGCATCCGGTTGCTCCAGGATCGAGGCGTGCCGCGCGGGCGCCAGCCACGCCAATTTCGAACCGGCGATGTTGGCATTGAGCCAGCGTGCGGCGTCGAGAAAGCTTGGAATGTCCTGCTCGCCGCACACCACCAGTGTCGGTGCGGCGATCTTGGCGGCAAGCGGACGCAGATCGGCCGCCGCCAATGCTTCGCAGGCCTGCGCATAGCCCTCGCTGGAACATTTTTCGAGCGTGTCGCGGACATAGCGCACCGCCGGCGGATTCTGCGCGACGAACGAAGACGTGAACCAGATGTCGAGCAGGCCGGGTATTAGCGATTTGACGCCATCCTGGCGCGCTTGCGCGGCGCGTACCGCCCACATCTTGCGCAGCGCGTCGGTATAGCGCGGCGTCGTGTCGATCAGGATGAGGCGGTCGACGCGGGCCGCAAAGCTCGCCGCGAAATGCTGGGCGACGAGGCCGCCGAGCGAGATGCCTGCGACCGCGGCGCGCGCGATGCCCGCGCGCTCGAGAACCCCCGCCAATTGAGCCGAGAGATCGGCAATGCCGTAAGCCTTCCCCGGCAGCGGACTCGCCCCGTGACCGGGGAAGTCGTAAGCGAGCAGCGTGCGTTCGCGCTCCATGCCGCCGAGGGCGATCGGCCACAGAAGATGGTCGACGCCGAGGCAATGCAATAGCACCAGCGGCGGTCCGCTGCCCGTCCGATGCAACGTGACGCTGCGCGCATCGAGCGGTGTCGCGTTCGCACCCATCGGCGCCCCCGTTGTTAATGCTTTCTTGACCATAATCCCAGGCAAAGAGCCGCGCATCGGAACAAACGCAACATTAAGGATTTTCAGCCATCCTCGGCTGGTTAATTCCTCCACTCTGCAGCCGCGGCATGACCACGATCCTTAACGGTTCCTACGATCCGATGCTCGTCCTGTTGTCGATGGGCGTGGCGACCTGGGCGTCGTTCGTCTCCCTCAATGTCGCGTCGCGCATCTGGTCGTCGACCGGCTGGACGCGCATCGGCTGGATCGTTGCCGCCGCGACTGCGATGGGCGGCGGTATCTGGGCGATGCACTTCATCGGTATGCTGGCGTTCTCCTTGCCGGTGCCGATCGGTTACAGCGTTCCGATCACCCTGCTGTCTCTGGCAATCGCGATCGATGTCACCGCCGTCGGCTTCGCCATTATCGCCGCTAAACGCACGACGCCGCGGCTCGCGCTCGCCGGCACGATCATGGGCATCGGCGTCGCGGCGATGCATTACACCGGCATGGCCGCGATCCACCTGAACGCGGCGCTGACCTACGATCCGACCATCGTCGGCCTTTCGGTTCTCATCGCCTGCGTCGCGGCGACCGTCGCGTTGTGGATTGCGATGCGCGAGAAAGGCAGCCTGTGGCGCGCCGGCGCAGCTCTGATCATGGGCGCCGCCGTCTACGGCATGCACTACACGGGCATGGAAGCCGCATGTTTCACGGCGGTACCGACGCTACTGCATCCGCAGACCGCCCAGCTCGATCGCAGCATGCTGGCGATCGTCATCGCCATCGCTAGCGTCGTCATTCTCGGCCTCGAGTTTCTCTCAGCCAAATTCGACCGGCATCTCGAATCGCTGCGGGCCCGCGAAAAGTACATCGTCCAGGCTTCGACGGACCGCTTTCGTCTTCTGGTGCAAAGCTCGAACGACATCTTCCTGGTCGTCACTCGCACGGGCCAAATCATGCTGGCCGTGCAGTCCCAAGGCTTGGCCGGTTTCGACTCCAAGGCGCGCCAAGGCGACAGCGTCTTCGATCTCGTTGAAGGCCAAGGCGTCGATCTGTTGCGTCGCGCCCTGATCGTGCACGGGCCGCGCTCGACGGCCGCGCACGTCGATCACCTAAAGATTCGCAAGGCCGACGGCTCGCTGCGCGATTACGAAGCAACGCTCTGCAACATGTCACACGAACCGTCGATCGGCGGCGTCATCATCACCTTCCACGACGTGACCGACCGCGAACGCGCGGTCTCGGAGCTGCTTCAGGCGAAACAGGTTTCGGAAGACGCCAGCCGCCTCAAGAGCGAGTTCATCGCCAACATGAATCACGAGCTGCGGACGCCGCTCAATGCGATCCTCGGCTTCTCCGAGATCATCATGAATGATACGCAGAGGAAGCTGTCGGAAGGCCACTACCGCGACTATGCCAAGGACATCAATCGCAGCGGCGCGCAGCTGCTGTCGATCATCAACGACATCCTGGATTTCGCCAAATCGGATGCGAAACAGCTGACGCTCACCGAGGATCTGATCGACGCGGCGACATTGATTGGGGACAGCGTTCGGTTCGTCACGCCGGTCGCCAACAAGAAGGGCGTCACGCTGATCACCAAGGTGGGGCCGAACATGCCGCAATTCCGCGGCGACGAGCGCCGGTTGCGGCAAGTCCTGCTCAATCTGCTGTCGAACGCAGTCAAATTCACCCCGGCCGAACGCGAAGTTCGCGTGCTCGTGGGCTTGAACGAGGCCGGTGGCGTGCAAATCGACGTCGAAGACACCGGTATCGGCATTCCGCCCGATCAGATCAGCCGCGTGATGGAGCCGTTCTATCAGGTCGACGGCTCGCTCGCGCGTACGCAGGAAGGCACCGGCCTCGGCCTGCCGATCGCCAAGTCGCTGGCCGAGTTGCACGGCGGCACCCTGCGGCTTGAAAGCGCCGTGGGCTACGGCACGACCGCGCGCCTGACCCTTCCGCCCGCCCGCACCGTCCGCCAAACCGTCGCCGCCTGAGCGGCACGCACGGCCCCCATGCAGGGGCCAAGAGCCGCGCGCCGTTGCGTTGGAGCGGCCACGGGCCTGTGTCGTTATCATCAAACGATTGGCGCCACCGCGCCTTCGACCTCTGAATCGTCGAGCCGAAACAGCCGGGCCTTGATCTGCATCCCGTGCCGTGCATCCTGTTCACTCGTCACGCGGAGGAAACATGGCTGAAGCGATCAAGATTTTCGCGATCTGCGGCAGTTTGCGCAAAGGCTCCTATAACCGCATGGCGCTCAAAGTGGCGGCCGAGAATTTGCCGCCTGGCATGACGCTCGATCAGTACGATCGGCTGGCGGAGATTCCGCCCTACAATGAGGACGTCCGCCAACAGGGTTTCCCGCCCGTCATCGAAGATCTGCGGCGGCGCATCAAGGCGGCCGACGGCCTGCTCTTTGTCACGCCCGAATACAATTATTCGGTGCCGGGCGTGCTCAAGAATGCGATCGACTGGGCGTCGCGCCCGCCCGATCAACCATTCGCCGGCAAGCCGGTGGCGATGATGGGCGCGAGCATGGGCGGCTTCGGCACTGGCCGGGCGCAATATCATCTGCGCCAAACCTGCGTCTTTCTCGACATGATTCCGCTCAACAAGCCCGAAGTGATGATCCCGCAGGCACAGAACAAATTCGATGCGCAGGGTCATCTGACCGATGCGGCGACGCTCAAGTTCATCCAGGATTTGATGGTGGCGCTGGCCGCTTGGACCCGGCGCCTCAAGGCCTAGCGAATTCGACCGCAAGCGCCGGAGTGTCGGCCGCCGCCGGATGCGCCAAATAGAGGTTGCCGCGCGGATTGGACCGTGCGCGCAATCGATGGAGCGGATCATGGTCCTGGCAGCACGCAAGATATCGACCGGCGCGAAAGCCTATGCGACCGAGAGCGAGCGGTGGGCGGCGGTGGTGAACCGCGACGCGCGTGCCGACGGTCGGTTCTATTATTCGGTGCGCACCACCGGTGTTTACTGCCGTCCGGGCTGCGCGGCACGGCAACCGCGCCGCGCCAACGTCGCCTTCTACGATACGCGCGCGGCCGCCGAAGCCGCCGGCTTCCGTCCGTGCAAACGCTGTCGGCCCGACGCGTCGCCACCGGCGGCGCGCCACACCGCGATCGTCACTGCGGCCTGCCGGGCAATCGAAGCGGCGGACGGTGCGCCGGCGCTTGAAACGCTGGCACGCGACGCCGGCATGAGCCGGTTTCATTTCCATCGCCTCTTCAAGTCGGTCACCGGCGTGACGCCGCGCGCCTATGCCGCGGCCTGTCGCGCCAAACGGCTTCACGTCGAGCTGCCGCGCGCCGGCAGCGTGACCGAAGCTTTCTACGATGCCGGGTTCAATTCGAGCGGCCGCTTCTATGCAGCCGCCGACGCGTTGCTCGGCATGCGGCCACGGGCGTTCCGCGCCGGCGGCGCTGGCGCCGCGATCCGCTTCGCCGTCGGCCAGTGCTCGCTCGGTGCGATCCTGGTCGCGGCAACGGCGAAGGGCGTCTGCGCGATCATGTTGGGCGATGACGCGGAGCGGCTGGTCCGCGATCTCCAGGAGCGCTTTCCGAAGGCGCAGATCATCGGCGGCGACACGGAATTTGAGCGGCTGGTGGCGCAGGTCGTCGGCTTGGTCGAACGGCCGGATACGGCCGCCGAACTGCCGTTCGATCTGCGCGGCACCGCGTTCCAGCAACGCGTCTGGCAGGCGCTGCGCGCCATTCCGTCCGGCACGACGGCGACTTACAGCGAGATCGCGAAACGAATCGGCCGGCCGCACGCCGTGCGCGCCGTGGCACAGGCCTGCGCCGCCAATCCGGCGGCGATCGCGATCCCGTGCCATCGCGTCGTGCGTCGCGACGGCGGGTTGGGCGGCTATCGCTGGGGCATCGAGCGCAAACGCGCGTTGCTGGCGCGCGAGGCCGGCACGCGTTCTTAAGGCAATCGGACGGCGGCGCGGCGCCCGTCAAAGTCGATAAGCGCCGCCGTTACTCGATAGACCCGCTCTATTATGAATAGCGCTGCAGGATTTTCGCGATGGGCGCGGTTCGTCTTCGACTGACGGCCACGAATATCGCCTAAAGACTCAAGCGTGCGCATGGATTCCGCGCACTCTTTTCCCGATAATGGCGGACCAGCAACGGCCACCGCGTCACCGACGTGATCGATAAGCTCGAATTTCTCCTCGCGCTCGCGCGCGAGCGCCATTTCGGCCGTGCCGCCGAAGTTTGCGGCGTGACGCAACCGACGCTGTCGGCGGGCGTGAAGCAGCTCGAGGATCAGTTCGGCATCCTGCTGGTCAATCGCGGTTCGCGGTTCGTCGGCCTGACGCCGGAAGGCGATCGCGTTCTCGGCTGGGCCAAGCGCATCGTGGGCGACGTGCGCGCGATGCGTCAGGAAGTGAACGCGCTCAAGCAGGGGCGGCTGGTCGGGCATCTGCGCATCGCGGTGATTCCGACGGCGCTGCCGATGGTCTCGGCCTTGACCACGCCGTTTCGCGAACGCCATCCCGATGTGCGCTTCACCATCCGCTCCAGCACGTCGATCGAAGCGTTGACCTGGCTCGACAATCTGCAGGTCGACGCCGGCATCACCTATCTCGGCAACGAGCCGACCGGCAACGTGCGCGCGATTCCGCTTTATCGCGAGCGCTATCAACTGCTGATATCGGCCGACAGTCCGCTCGGCAGCCGCCGCAGCGTCACTTGGACCGAGGTCGGGCACATTCCGCTTTGCCTGCTGACGCCGGACAATCAGAACCGCCGCATCATCAACCGCCTGCTGCACGATTCCGGCAGCGGCGAGGATCAAGTGCCGACGCTGGAATCGAATTCGATGACGGTGCTCGTCTCGCACGTCCGCACCGGCCGTTGGGCCAGCGTCATGCCGGCGATCCTCGCCGAAACGCTCGGCCTGACCGGCACCGTGCAGGCGATTCCGATCGTCGAGCCGGCGGCGTTTCACACCGTTGGTCTCGTCGTGCAGAAACGCGAGACCATGACGCCGGCGACGGCGGCGCTCGTCGCCGAAGCGTTGAAAGTCGCGAAAGTGCTCGACGTCGAAGTGGCGAATTCGGACGTCGCATAGATGCGACTGATCGCGCGATAGGCGCGGCCTATCAATAGACATGTTCTATCGCAACACGAGTCCGCTTTATTGATACGCGCGATGCGCAAGC
>JAGWIH010000062.1 GCA_028866355.1 Alphaproteobacteria bacterium | reverse complement strand
GATGCGTCAGGTAAAGCGCTTCCTCGACCGCGGTGTTGCCGCCGCCGACGACCACGACCTCCTTGCCGCGGAAAAAGAATCCATCGCACGTCGCGCAAGCCGAGACGCCGGCGCCGCGCAGCAGCGTTTCGCCCGGAACCTTCAGCCAGCGCGCCTCGGCGCCGGTGCAGATGGCGATGGTCTCGGCGATGTATTCGTCGCCCGAATCGCCAACGCAGTGGAAAGGCCGCTTCGACAGATCGGCTTTGACGATGATGTCCTGGATCAGCGTCGTGCCGACATGTGCCGCCTGTTCCTGCATCTGTTCCATCAGCCAAGGGCCCTGGATCGCCTTGCCGAAGCCGGGATAGTTCTCGACGTCGGTAGTGATGGTGAGCTGGCCGCCTGGCGTCAGGCCTTGCACTAGAATCGGCTTTAGATTGGCCCGCGCGGCATAGATCGCCGCCGTGTATCCGGCCGGTCCGGCGCCAATGATCAGGAACTTGGTGTTGTGGCGTTGTGCCATGTCAGAAGCCGAACATATGGTCGAGGCTGAATGCGCCGTCGCGCCCAATCAGGCCATGATAGCCGAAAAGCCGGCAGGTCGTGTCGCGCACGACGATATAGGATGACGGTCCGGCGCGCTCGCGAATCTTCGCGTCGAAGAGTTCGTGATAACGGAAGAATCGCGAGCCCGAACATGGAATGGCGATACGCTCGCGCGCGACCTCGGCGCCGGTGCGGTCATGCAGGATCAGATCGGTTGTGCTCTCGGCGTGCCACGGCGTCGATGCCGGATAGATCAGGTGGCAGAGCGTATCGTGCGGCGCGTCGCCGAGCCGGAGAAACAGGCGGGTTGACAGGCCGGGCGGCCGGCCCGCATAGGACTGCGGCTCGCTTTTATAGGTTAAAACCGTGTTGAACACGTGCGCGCCGAAGCTGGTTTCGGCGGCGTGGCGGCTGGCGCGATCTTCGTAGCGGAATAAGCCGTGCAGCCAGCCGTCGGCGCTGCCGCCGTGCGCGAAATCGTAGATCAGCTCCATGTGACCGTAATCGTCGGGCAACTTGGTGCCGTTGAGCAGTGCGTCGACATCGATTGCGACCGAATCGCGGCGCGCCAGGCAGCCGAAATCGTGCCGCGCGGCTTCATGGCCGCGGCGGTCGTAGACGACGAGCGCCACCGGCAAATCCTGTTGCGCCGTCGACATTGGTGTCGGCAAGGCAAGCGAGCGCCAAGTCGCGCGCGGTAGCACCGGTGCCGGCAGGAGATAACCCTTGCCCAGCAGGTTGCCGAGATCGGCGATCGTCGGATCGGGCTTGAGGTCGGAGCGCTCGACGTTGACGTGGGCGATGCGCACGCGCCCGTGCCCGCGCACCTCGTAACGCGGCCGCACGATGTACTTGCCGGATTGGATCTCGATCTGCTGCGGCCAGCGCGCTTTGGGCAGTACCGCCGCGACATCGAGCGCGCGGCTGGCGAACGGCGGAATCGGATCTGGAAGATACGTCGTCGCCGCGTCGCCCATCAGGTTGAGGCCGACGGTTCCGGGCGGAATCGCGCACGGCATCGAATTCTGCACCCAAAGCGTCACGGTCTCGCCTTCGTCCGGCGCCGGCAGGCCGGCGTAAAGCGCGGACGGCCAGGCATTGGCGTCGTGCGTGCACGATAGACTCCGTTCGGCGGCGCCATCGCCGTAGACGTCGAGCGCGTATTTCACCACGTCATGACCGGCGGCGCCGATCGCATGCACGAAAATCTGGCCGGCGAATTCGCTCAGGCCGAAGCGTTGGCGCACCTCGCGGCTGTCGATCGCGACGGAGCCGAAATTCTGCGGCACCGTCTCCTCCCATCGAGCGATTTCGGCGCCCGCCGCATCGTAGAGCAAACACCAGAGGCTCATGCGCTGCGCGCCGTAGCCCGACCAATAGTTCGCCGTGACTAGTCGCGTCGACAAGCCTGCGGCGTCGCGAAAGAAGACGAAGTTGGTGGCGAAGTTGATCGGGTCGAGATAGCGCGCGCGGTTGGTCATCATCGCGTCGGGAAGGCGCAGCTCATCGAGGCTGACGACCGCGGCATCGGCGGGCAGCAGGTGACGGATATGGGCAATGGTGCGTTCGGCGTCGAAAGCGGCGACGAGCACCGCGTCGGCGCGGCACTCCTTCAACGCCGTCACCGGTTGCGCACGCTGGCCGATCGCGGTGCGGCCGATCGCGGCGACGTCCTGCGCATAGAGGCCGGCGATCTTGACGCCGGCGAGATCGTAGATTTGCGCCAGCGCGTCGACGCAAATCTCGGGATCGTAGACGGCGACACGGCCGACGCGCGTCAGCCGAGCGACCAATGCGTGGGCCTTTTCCGCCGCCAGCGGATGCGTCACGGCCTTGAAAAAAGCGTTGCCGCCCCGGACGTTGCTGAAGGTCTCGATGTTGAGCTGCATGCAGGTCTGCGAGCCATGATTTAGCAAGCAGGCAGGCCGATTTCCACCCCCTTCGCCGGCGCGGCGGCGGTGCGGCCCAGCGCCGCATCGGGGTGGTCAGCGCGGCGGCGCACGGCTAGTCTCGCGGCCCATGGCGGTCGGGCATCACGCGGCCAATTCGGCGGACGATCAGCGGTATTGGTTCTTCGCCGTCAACGCCGTCTTTGCCGTCACCGTCCTGCGCCTCGTCTGGCTCGCCTATGGCGGCACCGATCTCTATCCGGACGAAGCGCAATATTGGCTGTGGTCGCTGCATCCGGCGTTCGGCTACTACTCCAAGCCGCCGATGGTGGCCTGGCTGATCGCGCTGACGACGCACTTGCTCAGCAACAGTGAAGGCGCGATCCGGCTCGCAGCGCCGCTGTTGCACTTCGCCGCCGCGCTCGTCGTCTTCCGCATCGGCGAACGCCTGTATGATTCGCGCGTCGGCTTCTGGTCCGCGCTGCTCTACGTCACGTTGCCCGGCGTGTCGGCGTCGGCGGCGCTGATCTCGACCGACGCACCGTTGCTGCTGTGCTGGGCGGCCGCACTCTATGCCTTCATCCGTGCGCGCGAGCCCGGCGGCGGACGCTGGTGGTGGGCGGTCGGCGCCGCCGCGGGGTTCGGGTTGCTGTCGAAATACGCCATGGCCTACTGGCTGGCGTCGGCGTTGATCTATCTGCTGGTGTTTCACGACGAGCGGCGGCACCTCGGCCGCTTCGCGCTCGCTGTCGTGCTCGCGCTGTTGATCTATTCGCCGAATTTCATCTGGAACGTGCAGCACGGGTTCGTCTCGTATCACCACACCGAGGAGAACGCGGCGTCGCACGGCGCGCTGTTCAACCCGTCGCATCTCGCCGAATTCGTCGGCGCGCAGTTCGCGGTTTTCGGGCCGATTGCCTTCGCGGCGCTGCTCGTGATCGTCGGCACGGCGCGCCGCGCCTTGGCGTCGCGGCCGGCGGCCTTATTGGCGATCTTCGCGCTGCCGACGTTGGCGATGATGGTGGTGGTGAGCTTCATCACCCACGCCGAGCCCAATTGGGCGGCGCCGGTTTACGTCTCCGCCGCTGTTCTGGTGGTTGCGTGGTTGCTGCAGGGCAGCCGTCGCGGCTGGCTGATTGCCGCGTTGGCGATCGACGTCGCCATCGCGGTCGTCGCCTTCACCGCGCACGACGTCGCACGTGCCGCTGGATATAGCCTGCCGGCGCGGTACGACGTGCTGCATCGCCTCCGCGGCTGGCGGCAGCTGGGCATGGCCGTCAGCGGCATCCTGGCGCAGCATCCCGGCGCGCTGCTGTTGTCGGACGAGCGCGAGGATATGGCGGTGCTGATGTTCTACGTGCATCCGCATCCATTCGATGCGCTCAAATGGAACGGCGAAAGCCACCGGATCAATGACCAGTTCGATCTCGAGGCCGATCCCAAAGCCGATATTGGCCGGGACTTCGTCCTCGTCACCCGTCATCCGGAAAATATTCAGCGGATTCTCGACCGCTTCGCCAGTGCCGGCCCGGTCGATCACGTCACTATCCCTCTCGGTGGCGGCGCCGCCCTCAACTACACGGTGCGGTTCCTGCACGATTTCAAGGGTTATCGCTGACCTGCGGCGGACGGAGCGCAACGCCGCGCGCGCGGAATGTCGCAGCGATAGCCCAGGCGAAGGCGACGCCGAAATAGAGGCCGGCGATCACGTCGCTCAAATAGTGCTGATCGAGCGCGAGGCGGCTGAACGCCACCAGCAACGCTGCGGCAATCCAAGCCGGCATGAGGCGCGGATAAAGGAGCGACAGCGCATAAGCGAGCGCGGCGACGGTCGTCGAATGGCCGGATGGAAACGACCAATGGTTGGAATGCGCGCCGATGCCGGTGAAACCATAGAGGTGATCGGAAAACAGCAGGGTCGGGCGGACACGGCCAAACACCGGCTTAATGATGTCGACGAAAAGGCCCGAGGCCGCGACCGCCAGAAATACATAAACCGCACGCCGTGCCGCCAGGGTGTGTTCGCCGATCCAGCAAATCAACGCGGTCGCGGCCGTCAGGATCAGATAGGGCCCGCCGAGGCCAAACGCGGTGACAAACGTCATCACGGTCCGGAACGTCGGCCCGCCGTCGTGAAAGGCCGTCGCAATCGGCCGGTCGAGCCAGGCGTAGGACGCCGCCGCAACGATCGCCGTCGCGACGGTCAGCAGGGCGAAACGCTTGAGCGCCGGCGATGGTCGACAACACGCTTGCGTCAGCGCGCCGACGCCGTCATGCACGACGACCGCGCGATAAAGCAGCCAGCTCAGTCCGGTGATGAGAAATCCCGACGCGACGACATCGGACAAAAAATGGCCGCCTTGCGCGATACGCATCACGCCGAGCGCCGCGCCCGCCGCCACGGCACCGGCGATTGTCCAGCGCCGCGTCGTCAGGCCAGGCACCAGCAGCGCCGCCGACACCAGGAAAAACCCGACGGCCGGATCGCCGGCTGGAAACGAGCAATTCGTCATGCACTGATCCGCTGGCACGAACACCGGCGTGAACTTTTGCGTTCCGCCGAATTCGACGATCTGCGCCGGCCGGGCACGGCCCCAATGGTCCTTGAACACGGTGTTGACCACCAGGCCGGGGCCGATTGCCAGTGCCAGCAGCAAGT
Source organism: Alphaproteobacteria bacterium (assembly GCA_028866355.1). Classification (GTDB taxonomy): domain Bacteria; phylum Pseudomonadota; class Alphaproteobacteria; order ATCC43930; family CGMCC-115725; genus REEB95. Next base: position 4,894 of record JAGWIH010000062.1, on the reverse strand, counting down.
AGAGTGCCGCGCGGCGCCGTGATTTCCACGCCACCAGCGCCGCGATCGCCAGCACGACAATCGCGATCACGAAATAACGCAAGTCTGCATGGACCGCGCCGAGGATCGCTGAATGCGAGAAGCCGCTGCCCGGCGTATAGAAGGCGCGCGACGTCGCCAGATCGATGGCCGGCCAGCCGATCAGGATTCCCATCGTGGCCGCGAAGACCGCGAGGAAGATTGTCATGCTGCGGGTCATACCGGCGGCCGTGCCTTGAAGCGCCGCACCGCCTCGGCGGCGGCGCGCGCGGTGTCGTCGAGCGGCGCGTAGCTCCAGCGCTCGATCGTTCCGGTGAACGGGTGGGTCGCGTTCGCTTCGCGCATCGCCGCATGGAACCGCGCGAACTTGGCCGAGGCGCCGTCGAGCTCGACCACGTACACCGGCTTGCCGGTGGTGGCCGCTTCGCTGACCATGTTGACGGAGTCGGCAGTGACGACGATGGCATCGGCCAGCGCCAACAGGCCGAAATACGGATTATCGCCACCGCCGCTCCAGACGAAGGCTTCGGGCAGCGCCCGGCGTAGCTGCGTTGCGACGCCAGGGCCGCTACGCCGCGAAGTGGTGATCGCGAGGCCGTAACCTTGTGTCGCCAGAGCCGCCAGTTGATCGGTTAGCACCGACAATCGCGCCGCAGTCAGCCGATAGACCCGGTTGTCGCCGCCAAGCAGCACGGCGATCAGCGGCCGCTTCAAATGCGCCAGCGATGGCCCAAAGCGCCGGGCGCCGTCGGCCAGCCGTGTCGGCGTTACCCTATGGACGGCGCCCAGCGTGACGAATGCGTTGTCGCCGCCGTCGCCGTCGTGGCGCGGCATGACGATGAGATCGGCCTCACGGCTGGCGAAACCCGGATCTTGCACTTGAATCCAGAAGATCCGACCGCCGCTGGTGCGCTTGGCCGCGCGCGCCGGGGCGGCAACCAGACGGCCGCACGATATCAGCATGTCCGGCCACGGCGGCGCGAGGCGGTCGCCGCGCGGATCGAGCGCCGCGAGCGGCGTCAGCCAGGCATGCGGGGGCAGCCAGCGCCACGGGGCGCGCAACACCAGGCTTTTCTCGACGACGGTTGCCTGCAACGCCGGCGCGATCGCTTCGGCCAGGCCCAGCGTCTGGTTGGCCATGCCGATCTTGCCGTCATGCACCGCCCAGATGATCGCCGGCATCCTTGCTGTTCCGCTGATCGGGGGCCGTCTTGCAATATTATTACCGTATACTACGATGATCCGCGCCGGGTCGCGCCAAAACCGACCGGTTGTTGCCAGCGCGGGCGCTCACCTGACAGATCATTGCTGAGGCTCCGGACGCTGCCAATGCGACGCATCAAGCTCGACAAGGTCGACCGGCGGATCCTCCGCGATTTGCAGGACGACGGCCGCATGACCAACGTCGAGCTCGCCGGCCGCGCCGGCATCTCGGCGCCGCCGTGTTTGCGACGGGTGCGTGCGTTGGAAGAGGGCGGCTATATCCGCGGCTATCACGCCGAGGTCAATCCCGAGGCGCTCGGCTTCGGCGTCACCGTCTTTGCCCAGGTCGGCCTCAAGAGCCAGGCCGAGAACGATCTCAAGGCATTCGAGGCGCTCGCGTCGGACTGGGACGAGGTGCGCGAGATCCACATGCTGGCGGGCGAGACCGATTTCCTGCTGAAGATCGTCGCCGCCGATTGGGATTCGTATCAGAAGTTCCTGACGACGCGGCTGACACCGGCGCCCAACGTGGCGCACGTGCGTTCGTCGCTCGCCATCCGTACGGCGAAATATGCCCCCGGCGTGCCGATTACGACCGACAGCAAAGCCTAGCGGAACTGGACCTTGATGATTTCGTAGGAGCGGGCGCCACCGCGCGGCGTCGTGACTTCGACCGAATCCGAAATGTTCTTTCCGATCAGGGCGCGCGCCAGCGGCGACGTCACCGACAGGCGGCCTTGCGCGATGTCGGCTTCGTCCTCGCCGACGATCTGGTACACGACCTTCTCATCGGTCTCTTCGTCGGCGAGCGTCACGGTGGCGCCGAACTTCACCACCTTGCCGGACAGTTTCGAGACGTCGATGACCTCGGCGCGGGCGATCTTGTCTTCGAGCTCGATCACGCGGCCTTCGATGAAGCCCTGGCGTTCACGCGCGGCGATGTATTCGGCATTTTCCGAAATGTCGCCATGATCGCGCGCCTCCGAGATGGCGCGGATGATCGCCGGCCGATCCACGGATTTGAGCCGTTTGAGCTCGTCCTGGAGGCGCGAAAAGCCGTCGCTGGTCATCGGTATCTTGGCCATGGGGAATCCTAGCAAGCTTTTACGGAATCGGCAAAAAGCCGGCTTTCCCTGCGATAACCGCGGGTTGGCCGGCGCTAAAACGAGCCCTCGAAATAAGATTGCAGCGCCGCGACGTCAAGTCCGCCGGCTTTCAGCGCGGCGATCGCTTCGACCGCGGCCCGGGCGCCGGCCACCGTCGTGTAATAGGGGATGTTGTAGGCGAGCGCGGTCCGCCGCAGCGTGAACGAATCGGCGATTTCACGCGCGCCTTCTGTAGTATTGAACACAAGCTGCACGTCGCCGGACAACATGCGGTCGACGACGTGCGGCCGGCCTTCGAGGACCTTATTGACGATCTCAACGGGCAGGCCAGCCTCGGTCAGCGCCGTCGCCGTGCCGCGCGTCGCCAGCAGCGCGAAACCCATCTTGTGCAACCGCCGGCACGGCTCGATCAGGCCGCGCTTGTCGTGGTTGCGCACCGACACGAACACGGTTCCCGACAGCGGCAGTGTGACGCCGCTGCCGAGCTGCGACTTGGCGAAGGCGCGACCGAAATCCGCGTCGAGGCCCATGACCTCGCCGGTCGATTTCATTTCCGGTCCGAGGATCAGGTCGACGCCCGGAAAGCGGTTGAACGGAAACACGGCTTCCTTGACCGCGACGTGCTTGCGCTTCTGCCGCGGCTTCAGCGTGAACTCGTCGAGCGACGCGCCGGCCATCAGCCGCGCGGCGATCTTGGCGATCGGCAGACCGGTCGCTTTCGCGACGAAGGGCACGGTGCGCGAGGCGCGCGGATTGACCTCGAGCACGTAAACCTCGCCGTCCTTGATCGCGAACTGCACGTTCATCAGGCCGACGACCTTGAGCGCCAGCGCAAGCTCTGTCGTCTGGCGCTCGATCTCCTTCACCACCGGCGCCGCCAGGGAATAAGGCGGCAGCGAGCAGGCGCTGTCGCCGGAATGAATGCCCGCCTCTTCGATGTGTTCCATGATGCCGGCGACGAACACGGTCTTGCCGTCGGCCAAGGCGTCGACGTCGATCTCGATCGCGTCCTGCAAGTAACGGTCGATCAGTACCGGGTTCTTGCCCGACACCTTGACCGCCTGCGTCATGTAGCGTTTGAGGCCGGCACTGTCGTGGACGATCTCCATGGCGCGGCCGCCCAGCACATAGGATGGCCGGATCACCACCGGATAGCCGATGGCGGTTGCGACCGTTTCGGCCTCGTCGATCTTCTTGGCGGTGCCGTTCTCGGGCTGACGCAGGTTCAATTTCTGCAGCAGCTTCTGGAAGCGCTGCCGGTCTTCGGCCAGGTCGATCGCGTCGGGCGAGGTGCCAAGGATAGGAATCTTCGCCGCTTCGAGCGCCGCCGCGAGCTTCAAGGGCGTCTGGCCGCCGAGCTGCACGATCACGCCTTTCAGCACGCCGTTGCGCGCTTCCGTGCGCACGATCTCGATGACGTCCTCTGCCGTGAGCGGCTCGAAATAGAGCCGATCCGATGTGTCGTAGTCGGTCGAGACGGTTTCCGGATTGCAGTTGACCATCACCGTCTCGACGCCGGCCTCTTTCAGCGAATAGGCGGCGTGAACGCAGCAATAGTCGAACTCGATGCCCTGGCCGATGCGATTCGGGCCGCCGCCAAGGATGACGACCTTGTCGCGCGGCGACGGATCGGCTTCGCATTGCGGTGCGCCGTCGGCGGCCGCGCTTTCGTAAGTCGAATACATATAAGGTGTCAGCGACGCGAACTCGGCGGCGCAGGTGTCGATGCGCTTGAACACCGGATGGACGGCGAGTTTCGTCCGCAATGCCGCGACCTCGCTCTCGCCGGTGTTCGCGAGCTCGGCAAGTCGCGCATCGGCGAACCCCATCGCCTTGAGCCGCGCCAGGCCGGCCGCGTCCGATGGCAAGCCAGCGGCGCGGATCTGCGCCTCTGCCGCCACCAGCTTGCGGACCTCCTCAAGGAACCAGGGATCGTATTTGCACGCCGCGTGGATCTCGGCCGTCGTCAGGCCAACGCGATAGGCGGCGGCGATCATTAGAAGCCGGTCAGCCTTGGGCTTGGCAAGCTCGGTGCGGATCGCTTCCTTGTCGTCGAGCGCGCCGGCGATCTCGGGCTCATTGAGGCCGGTGAGTCCGGTCTCCATCGAGCGCAATGCTTTTTGTAGCGCCTCGCCGAAGTTGCGGCCGATCGCCATCGCTTCGCCGACCGACTTCATCGACGTCGTCAGGGTCGGATCGGCCCTGGGGAATTTCTCGAAGGCGAAACGCGGCATCTTGACGACGACGTAATCGATCGTCGGCTCGAAGCTCGCCGGCGTCACCCGCGTGATCTCGTTCTTGAGCTCGTCGAGCGTGTAGCCGATGGCAAGCTTGGCCGCGATCTTGGCGATCGGGAATCCGGTCGCCTTCGACGCCAACGCCGACGAGCGCGACACGCGCGGATTCATCTCGATGATGACCAACCGCCCATCGGCCGGGTTGACCGCGAATTGCACGTTCGATCCGCCGGTGTCGACGCCGATCTCGCGCAGCACCGCGATCGAGGCGTTGCGCATGATCTGGTATTCCTTGTCGGTGAGCGTCAGCGCCGGCGCGACGGTGACGCT
>JAGWIH010000061.1 GCA_028866355.1 Alphaproteobacteria bacterium | reverse complement strand
ATCGCCACGTTCGGTTTACTCGCGGTGATCTGGGGCTGCCGCGCCCACCGCGCGCCGGTCACGGCGATTGCCGTCGCCGCTTACATCACCGGCGCCTATTGGTTCACGTCATCGACGTCGTTCGCCAATCCGGCGGTGACGATCGCACGCGCGCTGACCGATACCTTCGCCGGCATCCGGCCGCACGACGCGCCGGCGTTCATCCTGGCGGAACTTTTCGGGCTCGTCGTGGCCCTACCGCTGTGCCGCGTGCTGGCTAGCGCGACGACACCGCCAGACGCTCGAAGCGGCGCTCCTTGAGGTAGTTGTCGAGGCCCCAGCGCGTCACCTGCGCCATGATCTCGTCGAATTCGCCGTCCGGGAGCTTTTCGTAGACGAAGCGCTCGCCGCGGCCGAACTGGCTGAAGTCCCACTTGCGATCGGCGAATTCCGCCGGGATCGCGTGCGTCCACAACGGCAGGTATTTGCCGAGATCGGCATCGATCGCTTGCTCCGCCCGCGCCAGCGCGCGCAGCACGGCGGCGAGCGTCGCCTGGTCGAGCTGCTCGGGCACCCACCAGATGGTGTGGAACGTATTCTCCATCACCTTGCGAAGACCCAGCTGCTCGGCCATGGCGATTTGCGGCGGCAGCAGGCTCGCCGCTTCGACGTCTCTGTTCAACAGCGCCGTCAGCCGCGCGCCGAAGCCGCCGACATTGACGACCTTGATGTGCTCGAGCGGCATGTAGGGCTCGAGCCGCCACGGCACGTTGAAGTGGCTGCCGGCGCGCAGGCCGACGGCGATCGGCACGTCGCGCAAATCCGCGGGCTTGCGGATCTTAGAATCCGGCCGGACATAAATCGCCCATGGCGAGATTCCGTAGCAATCGGCGACGAAGCGGCCCATGCCGGCGCCGGCGTTGCACACACTGCCCCATTGGCAGGCGCTCTGGATGACTTCGGCATCGCCCTTGTTGTAGGGCTGATCCTGCGGCCGGTTGAGATAGTCGAGGCCTTTCCAGCTCGACTGCGTGCCGCGGAAGGTTTTCCAATCGAATTCGACGGCGAGACCTTCGGCCGCGAAGAAGCCCTCGTCCTGGGCGACGAAATCGGCGAGGCCCATGCCTTTGGGCGCGATGCGAACCGGTTTGAGCGACGACGCCATGGCGTGCTCCCTGTCGCTGATTCCCGCAGCTATTCTAGTCCACACTGCGCCGCCGGTCACGGCACCAGCATGCGCGCCGGACTAAACCTCTTCCCACTTCTCGGCGCTGGCGCCGGCGAGCGCGCGAACGCGCTCTTCGTCCTTGGCGAATTCGGCAGCCTTGCCGGAATAGACCACCTTGCCGTCATCGAGCACATAGGCGCGATCGGCGATCTCGACCGCGGCGCGCACGTTCTGTTCGACCAGCAGCACCGAAATGCCTTCCTTGCGCGCGGATGCTACAACCTTGAACACTTCCTGCACGATCAACGGCGCCAAACCCTGCGACGGCTCGTCGAGCATCAGCAGCTTGGGATTGAGCAACAGCGCGCGCGAGATCGAGAGCATTTCCTGCTCACCGCCCGACAGCTGACGGCCCTTGTTGGATTTGCGCTGCGCCAACCGCGGGAAGAGTTCGTAGATGCGCGGGATGGTCCACGGCCCCGGCCGATCGATCGGCACCTTCAGATTCTCTTCGACGGTCAGGCTTGGGAAGATGCGCCGGCCTTCGGGCACGTAACCGACGCCAATGCCGGCGATGCGGTACGGCATCCAGTCGGTCGTGACGTGGCCGAAAATACGTACCGCACCGTCGCGCGGATGGGTCAAGCCGACGAGGCTACGCAGCGTGGTCGTCTTGCCGGCGCCGTTGCGGCCCAAAAGCGTGACGATCTCGCCTTCGCGGACCTCGAGGCCGACGCCATGCAGGATGTGGCTTTTGCCGTAATAGGTGTGCAGGTCCTCGGCCTGGAGCACGACCGCGCCGCTCATGCCGCTTTCCCCAGATAGGCCGCCTGCACCGCCTCGTTCTTGGCGATTTCCTTCGGCGTGCCTTCGGCCAGCAACGCGCCTTCGGCCAGGACCATGATGCGGTCGGCGAGATGGAAGACGACGCGCATGTCGTGCTCGATCAGGACGATCGTCAGTTTCTGATCCTTGTGCAGCTTGCGGATGAGCTGCGTGATGTCATAGGTCTCCTGATCACCCATGCCCGCAGTCGGCTCGTCGAGCAGTAGCAGCCGCGGCTTCAGTGCGAGCGCCATCATGATCTCGGTTGCGCGCTGATCGCCATGCGACAGCTCGCCGACCAGGCGATCGGCCTTGTCGACGAGACCGCCCATGTCGAGAAGATCGCTGACTCGGGCGCGGACCTCGCCGTCGAGATCGCGCGACAGCCAGGTCTTGAGCCGATAGCCCGCCGCGACCTCGACCGCGATGCGCAAATTCTCGCGCGTCGTGAGCTCGGGAAACACCTCGGTAATCTGGAACGTGCGCGCCATGCCGCGCCAGACCCGGTGCGCCGGCAACAGCTTGGTCACGTCCTGATTGTCGAAGATGATCTTGCCCGCCGATGGCGTCAGAAATCCGCTGATCAGATTGAAGAACGTGGTCTTGCCGGCGCCGTTGGGGCCGATGACGGCGCGCAGTTCGCCCTCTTCAACCGTCATCGAAACGCCGTCGACGGCAACCAGATCGCCGAACCGCTTCGAGACGTTATCGACGTGCAGCAGGCTCATTGCGTCGTCTTCCGCCGAATCATGCCGAGCACGCCGCGCGGAAAGAACAGCACGATCAGCACGAAGAATAGCCCGATGAACGACTCCCAGTTGTCGGTGCGGCTCGAGATGTAGTCCTGCAACACGACGAAAATCGCAGAGCCGATCAAGGGGCCCCAGAAACTGCGCATGCCGCCGAGCACCGCCATGATGACGAACTCACCCGACTGGTCCCAGCGCAAATCGTGCGGATCGGCGAAGTTGTTGAGCAGCGCATAGAGCGTGCCGGCGAGGCTGCAGAAGCTGCAGGAGATCAGCCACGACAGCCAGATGTGGCGGTCCACCGGAATACCGAGGAAGCGCGCGCGGCGCTCGTTCTCACGGATCGCCAGCAGCGTGCGACCGAACGGCGAGCGCAGCAGCAGCGCCATGATGCCGACCGACACGGCGAAACAGAACAGCACCGTGTAATAGAACGCCAAGTCATTGTTCAGGATGTCTATCTTGGTAAACCCCAGATTGATCGGCAGGCGGTTCCAGCCGGAAAGGCCGTCGTCACCGCCGGTGACGTTATTCCAGCGATAGGCGATGAAATAGAACACCTGACCGAAGGCAATCGTCACCATTGCGAAATAAATGCCGCGCAACCGCACGATCAGCAAACCGAGGATCGCGGCCGCAACGACGGCGGTGGCGATGCCCACCGCCATGCCAACCAACGTATTCGGCAGCAGGTATTTGAGCGTTAGGCCGACACCATAGCCACCGAGACCAAAATAGGCGGCATGGCCGAACGACAGCACGCCGGTATAGCCGAGCAGGAAATTCAGCGACATCGCAGCCAGGGCCAGGATCAGCACGCGGCTGCCGAGCTGGGTGTAACCGCCGATCCAGTTCAACCAGACAGGCATCGTCAGCAACAGCACCCAGACGATGACGTCGATCGCGCGTCTGTCGACACGAAAGCTCGTCCCCGGAATGCTCGGCGCGCTACGCGCGGCCTCCGCCGGCTTGTCGAGACGGGCCATCAGAAGCGGCCCTCCTCACCGAGCAGGCCGCGCGGCCGCACCAGCAGCACCAGACCCATCATGACGTAGATCACCGCCTCGCTCGCGTCCGGAAAGAACACGCTGGTAACGCCCGAGGCAACGCCGATCAGCAACCCGCCAAGAAGCGTGCCCGGCAAGCTGCCGAGGCCACCGATGATGATGGCGACGAAGCTGGGCATGATGAGATCGTCGCCGATCGTCGGCTGGAGGCCGAGCATGCCGGCGGCGAGCACGCCGCCAAGACCCGCCAGAAAGATGCCGAGGCCGAAATTGACGGTGCGCAGGATGCGCACATTGACGCCCAGCACCGAGACGGTCTCGAGATCGAGAGTGCCGGCGCGAATACGCATGCCAATGCGAGTGTAGGTGAGGATCAGAAACAGGGCGGTCACCGCGACCGTTGCAAGAATCACCATGAACACGCGATAGCCGGTGAGGAAGAAGAATTCGGTGCTGAGCTGACCCTGCAGCCAGCCTGGAACCGAAAACGGCAAGGTTGACGGGCCCCAAACGAACCGCATGCCATCTTCGAAAATAAAGGCGAGGCCGAACGTGAGCAGCAAGCTGTAAAGCGGATCGCGCCCGTAGAGAGGCCGGATCATCAAGCGCTCAATCACCAAGCCGAAGGCGGCGGTGAGAAACGGCGAGATCAGCAACGCGCCCCAAAAGCCGACATAAGGCAGCAGCATGTAGGCAAAGTACGCGCCGAGCGCGAGGAACCCGCCATGGGCGAAGTTGATGACGCCGGAAAGATTGAGGATTAGCGACAATCCGAGCGCCATCAACGCGTAGAACGCGCCGATGATCAGGCCGTTAAAGACGTTATAGAGGATGAGTTCGGTCATGGGACGCGGCGGACTCCGGCCGTACCACCATCACGCCTGATTCTCAATATAAATGCGGCCCGCACGCACTCACGCACGGGCCCAAACCAAACTGTCCGACGCAACAACAAAGTCTCCGTTGATTCTGCGAAAAAACGGGCGCCGCGATCCGTACGGCGCCCGCTCCTCTCGCTTGTTTAGGCCGGCCACTTCATCTTGCAGCCGGTCTCGGCCACCGGCAGCGCGGCATCGACGCCCTTGACCTCCTGATCGACCACGAAGAGATCTTCCGGATCGTCCTTGCCCTTCTCGACCGCGTGACCGACATAGAGCGTCGGCATCAGCTGATTGTCGCCCTCGCGATAGAACGGATTGTTCGGCATGAGGGCGACTTCAGGCGGCAGTTTGAAGTTCTGGAGGAACTTCGCCATCTTCATGGTGTCGAGCGACTTGGTATGGTTGGCCGCCAACGCGCAGGTCCACGCCGAGGCATAACCGAACCAGTGACGCGCCGTCGGCACCTTGCCGTTGTTGCGCTTGCGGATCGCCGCGACGAACTCCTTCACGTAGGGCACACCCGGCTGCTTCCAGTACCATTCGAACACCCAGGTGCCGATACGTGCTTCAGGCGGCAGGCCGTTGAGCACTTCGAGCTCCTGCTGCGCGCCGGCAATGCCGAACTTCTTGTTGAGGCCGAACTGCACGGCCTGTTTCAGCGAGTTGACCGCGTCCTGGCCGGCGGTGAGGAAGATGATGACGTCCGGCTTCGCCGCCTGCGCCTTGATCAGGTAGGACGAGAAGTCGGTGGTGCCGAGCGGCGTGATGGACGCGCCAACCTCGGTACCATTGACCTCTTTCAGAGCCGCCTCGAAGCCTTGCTGCAGCGTGTGGCCGAAGGCGTAGTCGGGCGTAATGAAGTAGAACTTCTTGCCGTATTTCTTGAACAGCGTCGCGGAGACCGAATTGGTCTCCATGCGCGTCGTGTTGCACACACGGAAGACGTTCCAGTGGCAATCCGTCCCGGTAACGGAATCGGTGTGGCCGCCGGTGACGATCAGCAGTTTGCCAGCCTGGCCGGCGACGTCGCCGATAGCGATCGCCATCGCCGAGTTCACGTTGCCGAGCAGGAAGTCGACCTTGTCGCGATCGAGCAGTTTGTGCGCCTTCTGCACCGCAACGCCGGTGTCGGCGCTGGTCGAATCCTCGGAGATCATCTCGACCTTGCGACCGAGAATGCCGCCCTTCTTGTTGATCTCGTCGACCGCGAGCTCGGCGCCCATTTTTTCGTTGAGACCGTTCTCGGCATAGGTGCCGGTGAACGTATCGTCGAGCCCGATCTTGACGTTGTCGGCGGCGCGCGCCGAAATGACGAAGGGTGCGGCGACCTGCGCCAGACCTGCGGCGGCGGTCGCCTTGATGATCGTACGGCGACCGATGGTGGACGGCTTCGACTCAGTCATCATTTCACTCCCTGTTGTCTGTGATTGTTTGCGGTTGCTTTTTCGAACTGCCACGCTGTCGGGCGACGGGCCGCCAAACACAGCCGGTCACCAAAATTCGATGAGGATGAAGGAAAAGGCGAGTGTCGCTCGCCGCCGTCGTTTGACCTCCCCCGTCCGCGAAAATGCCTTGTTCTTGGTTGCCCGCATCATCCGCAAAGCGCGCCGAAGCTTCAAGGCCTTTCAAAGCCTTTTGGTTCGTGGCGGATCGCCCGTTGCAAGCGCGTTACATGAATAAGGTGTAAGGCCGTGGGACGGCGCGCGATCGGGCTCGTGGTATACCACCGTGTCAGATTTTCAGCCGCAGGCGGCAGCGATCGACCAGAACTCGTCGCCATTCAAACTGGCGCCCCCCACTAGAAATCCGTCGACGTTGGCGACGGCCGCCAGGTCACGAGCGTTCGCCGGCTTCACCGAGCCGCCGTAGAGGATGCGCACCGCCGCCGCGTCGGCGGCGAGATCGCGCAGCGTCTCGCGAATGCGCGCGTGCACCGAGCCGACGTCCTGCGCCGTCGGCGTGCGGCCGCTACCGATCGCCCAGACCGGCTCGTAGGCCACGACCAGCGCGGCGGCGCTCAACTTTGGCGGTAGCGAATTTTGCAGCTCGCGCACGACGGTCGCTTCGGTGCGACCGCTGGCGCGTTCGGCCGCCGTCTCGCCGACACAGACGATGGCGCACAGACCGGCGGCAACCGCCGCCACCGCCTTGGCGCGCACGATCGCATCGCTCTCCTTATGATCCTGACGGCGCTCCGAATGGCCGAGGATGACGTAAGAGCACCCGGCGTCCTTGAGCATCGGCGCACCGATGTCGCCGGTATGGGGACCGGCCGCTGCGGTGTGACAATCCTGACCGCCGAGCCCGAGGCCCGAACCGGCAATGGCTTGCGCAACCGGCACCAGCAGCGTCGCCGGCGGACAGAGCACGATCTCGCAAGCGAGCGGCTTCGCCTTGGCGCGGGCGGCAAGATCGCGCGCGCGGGCGACGCCGTCGGCCATGAGGCCGTTCATCTTCCAGTTGCCGGCCACCAGCTTCCGCATCAGGCCGCTCTACCATAGGCGTCAAACGCCCGCCAGAGCGCGGCGCTTTGGGCGTTGCGGCGCCACCCGCCCGCCCCTATCATCCGCGCGCCATTCCGGGCCCCACCATGCTGCAAGCCATCCGCTCCAAAGCCACATCCCTCGTCGTCAAGATCCTGTTCGGCGTACTGATCGTCACCTTTGGCATCTGGGGCATCGGCGACATCTTCCGCAACCGCAGCGTCGACACCTCGGTCGCGACCGTGGCCGGCGAGCAGATCCAGGCGGCGCAATTACAGCAATCGGTTCAGACCGACATCGATCGCCTGCGCCGCTCGAACGGCGGCGCCAGTATCACCATGGAGCAGGCGAAGCAGCTCGGTATCGTCGATGCAGCGCTCAACCGGCTGATCGAATCCGCGGTGCTGGCGGACGAAACCGACCGGCTCAATATCCGCGTCGGCAACGATGCGGTGCGCAAAGCGATCGTCGGCAATCCGGCGTTCCGGGGCTCCAACGGCCAATTCGACCGCAACGTCTATAACCAGATCCTGGCGGCCAACCGGCTGAACGACGCGCAATATGAACAGCTGCTGCGTTCCGATCTCGAACGCGACGAGTTGACGATTTCACTGACCGAAGGCGTCCGGCCGCCGACGGAACTCACCGACGCGATCTATCGCGCCGAAGCCGAACGTCGCGTCGCCGATATCGTCGTGCTGCCACCGTCGGCGGCGCCGGCGCCGCCGAAACCGTCGGAGCAGGACATCGCGGCCTATTATAAGGAGCATCCCAACGCGTTCCGTACGCCCGAGCGCCGCAACTTCACTCTGGCGACGCTGACCATCAACGATGTCGCCGCCGGCATCAACGTCCCCGACGACAAGCTGAAGGACGCGTATCAATCGCGGCTCGATGAGTTTCACACGCCGGAGACGCGGCAGCTCCAACAGATGCTGCTGCCGGACAAAGCGAAGGCGGACACCGCCGAGGCGCAGCTCGCCGCCGGCAAGCCGTTCGCCGCCGTCGCCAAGGCGGTCGCCGGCGAAGATGCCAGCACCCTCGATCTCGGCTGGATGCGCCGCCAGGATCTGCCGCAGGCGCTGGCCGATGCGACCTTCACCGCCAAGCAGGGCGCCGTGACGCAGCCGATTCAGGATTCATTCGGCTGGCACATCGTGCGCGTCAACGCGATCAAGCCCGAGCAGACGCAGAGCTTCGACCAAGTGAAGACCAAGTTGCGCCAGGAAGTGGCGCGCGACATGGCCGGCGACCAGATCGCGAAGCTTGCCAACCACATCGACGATGCGCTCGCCGGCGGCGGCGCGTTCGCAACGGTGGCGAAGCAGTTCGGCATGAAAACGACGACGATCACCGGCGCCGATGCCCAAGGCAACCTCGCGGACGGCAAGGCGGCGTCCCTGCCGCCACAGAAAGTCAAGATACTGCAAGCCGCCTTCTCGACCGCGCCCGGCCAGAGCAGCGAGCTCGACGATCTCGGCGATGACGGCTATTTCATTGTCCATGTCGACCAGACGACGCCGTCGGGCGTGCCGCCGCTCGACAAGGTGCGCAACCAGGTCGCGACGCTCTGGCAGGCGCAGCAGCGCAGCGACGCGCTCGCCACGCTCGCCAAGCAGATCGTCGACGAGGTCAACGCCGGGCAGTCGCTCAAAGCCGTGGCCGCCAAGCGCAAGCTCGTGGTCAGCAGCACCGGTCCGGTGATGCGTTCGGGCACTAATAATAAGGTGCCACCGGGGCTGATCGCCTCGCTTTTCAGCCTGAAGGCCAACACCGCGACGTTCGCGGGCGGTGGCGACGGCTTTGTCGTCGCGCAGCTCACGGCCATTCAGAAGGCCAATCCGGCGACGGACAAGGCGGACGTCGACGCGCTGTCGCATCAGCTGGCGCAGCAAATGCAGAGCGAGTTTCTCGGCGCGTTCTCGCAGGCGCTGCGCGCGCGCTATCCGGTCGAGATCAACCAGACCAATCTGCAGCGCGCGCTGTAGCGCCATGCAGCTGTCGCCCGAATTCAAGGAGTTCGCCGCGGCGCACGCCGCCGGCAAGCCGGCGCTGGTGTGGACGTCGCTGGTCAGCGACCTCGAGACGCCGGTCTCGGCGATGCTCAAGCTCGCCGACGGCAAGCCGCTGAGCTTCCTGTTCGAGAGCGTCGAAGGCGGCGCGGCGCGCGGCCGCTATTCCTTCATCGGCCTCAAGCCCGACCTTGTCTGGCGCTGCTTCGGCGATCGCGCCGAGATCAACCGTCACGCGCGCTCCGCACCCGATCGCTTCGAGCCGCAGAACCAGGGCGCGCTGGCTTCGTTGCGCGCCTTAATCAAGGAATGCCGCGTCGCGACGCCGAAAGACCTGCCGCCGATGGCCGCCGGCCTCTTCGGCTATCTCGGTTACGGCACCGTCGGCTTGGTCGAGAAAATTCCCGACAGCAATCCGGACACGCTCGGGATTCCCGACGGGATCTTCGTGCGGCCGACGATCATTTGCATCTTCGATACCATCGCCGACCGCGTCAGCGTCGTGACGCCGGTGTGGCCCGACGCCGCCGTCAATGCCGAGCAGGCCTACCGCGCCGCGGGCGAGCGCATCGCCGAAGTGCTGGCGGATTTCGAGCGCAGCTTGCCGCACCGGCAAGAATCGGTCGGAACCGTCGAAGAGCTGCCGGCGCCGACCGCCAACATGACGCGCGACGAATGCATGCGCATGGTGGCGACCGCCAAGGAATACATCCGCGCCGGCGAAATCTTCCAAGTCGTGCCGTCGATGCGCATCAGCGTGCCGTTCAAGCTGCCGCCCTTCGCGCTCTACCGGGCGCTGCGGCGCCTGAACCCCTCGCCCTTCCTGTTCTTCCTCGATTACGGGAAGTTCGCCGTGGTCGGCTCGAG
>JAGWIH010000060.1 GCA_028866355.1 Alphaproteobacteria bacterium | reverse complement strand
CCGGCATGGCTGTCGCCATCGCCACCAGCAGCGCCGTCGCTCGCAATACAGCCTTCATTGTTCGAAATAACCGCGCGAACCGTTTCCCGTCGTCGAAGGCGCGAGCCTATACTGCGCATCGCGCCGCGAAAAGGTCCCGATTGGTTGTCGGATGACGGGGCGCTGTGCGACACTCGGCGCCGCGCCACGGCCAAAAACAGCGATAGGAACGCGACGCACGATGTCGACCCTCCTGGTTACGCACGAAGCCTGCCTGCGCCATGATCCTGGCGCCTACCATCCGGAATCGCCCGCGCGATTGAAGGCCGTTCTCGACGGGCTTTCGGGCGCGCCGTTCGCCAAGCTTCAGCATCGCCAGGCGCCCAAGGCGGACCTCGCCGATATCGCGCGCGCGCATCCGCGCGCGTTGATCGACGCCATCCTCGCAGCCGTGCCCAAGAGCGGGCACGCCGCCATCGATGCCGACACGGTGCTATCGCCCGGATCCGGCGAAGCCGCGTTGCGTGCCACGAGTGCGATCGTCTCGGCCGTCGACGCCGTGGTCGAGGGCACCGCCAGCAACGCCTTCTGTGCCGTGCGGCCGCCGGGCCATCATGCCGAGCCGCAACATCCGATGGGCTTCTGTCTCTTCAACAATGTGGCGGTCGGCGCCGAACGTGCGCGCAAGGTGCATAAGCTTGCGCGCGTGGCGATCGTCGACTTCGACGTCCACCACGGCAACGGCACGCAGGCCGTCTTCGAGAGTGATGCCGGCGTGTTCTTCGCCTCGACTCATCAATCGCCGCTTTACCCGGGCACCGGCGCCCGTGGCGAACGTGGCGTCGGCAATATCTTCAACGTGCCGCTGCGGCCGATGTCGGGCTCGAACGAGTTTCGTGCCGCGATGAGCGACATCATTCTGCCGGCGCTCGACGCCTTCCGGCCCGAGCTGGTTTTGGTCTCGGCCGGCTTCGATGCCCATCGTGCCGACCCACTGGCGCAGCTCCAGCTCGAAGAGGCGGATTACGCTTGGATCACCGAACGTCTGCTCGAAGTGGCCGCAAAGCATGCCAAAGGACGTCTGGTTTCGACGCTTGAGGGCGGCTACGACCTCGAAGCCTTGTCGGCATCGACGGCGGCGCACGTCGCGGCTCTGGTCGCGGCGTGAGGGTTGCTCCGTGCGGCCGTCGAACTTAGAGTGGCGCTCGTGGGGAAGGGGACGTAAAGGCGATGGCGCAGCGGTCGACGCCGTCCGAAATTGCCAAGCTCAGCTTTGAGGACGCGCTCAAGGAGCTCGAGGACATCGTCCGGCGCCTTGAGGCAAGCAACGTCAAGCTCGACGACGCGCTTGCCGCTTATGAGCGCGGCGCGTTGCTGAAGCAACATTGCGAAAGCAAGTTGCGCGAGGCGCAGGCGCGTGTCGACAAGATCGTCCTCGGTTCTGATGGCAAGCCGACAACGGAGCCGATGGCCCTTGAGTGAAACGACCTGGGCGGATGGCGCGAGCTTTAATGACTCGCTGAGCGAGGCCGCCAGATTAAGCGACGCCGCAATCGACCGGTTGCTCACGGTTCCCAGCGGTTTCGAGGCGCGCGTCGTCGAGGCGATGCGTTACGCGGCGCTGGCGCCGGGCAAGCGGCTGCGACCATTTCTGGTGCTCGCCAGCGCGCAGCTGTTTGCCGTCGGCCGGCGTAGCGCGCTACAGGCTGCGGTTGCCGTCGAGTTGGTGCATGCCTATTCCCTCGTGCACGACGATCTGCCGGCCATGGACGATAGCGATCTGCGCCGCGGTCGAGCGACGGTGCACAAAGCGTTCGATGAGGCAACCGCGGTCCTGGCCGGTGACGGGCTGCTGACCCTGGCATTCGAGGTGTTGGCGCATCCGGACACCCACGGCGACCCGGCAGTACGCTGTGAGTTGGTGACGTCGTTGGCGCAGGCGGCGGGCGCAGCCGGCATGGTGGGCGGTCAGATGTTCGACCTGATCGCGGAAGAACATCCCGAGCTCGATATCGGCGCGATCACCCGCCTGCAACGACTGAAAACCGGTGCGCTGATCGCTTTCTCCTGCGAAGCGGGCGCCGTGCTCGGTAAGGCGTCGGCAGAAATGCGGATGGCCTTGCGCGGCTATGCGCACGATCTGGGGCTGGCGTTCCAGATCGCGGACGATTTACTGGACGTACAAGGGTCGTCGGGCGAAACTGGCAAGCCGGTGGGACGCGATGCTGCTGCTGGCAAGGCGACGTTCGTATCGATACTGGGCGTCGAACGTGCGCGGGCGCAGGCCGGATTGTTGGTGCGTCAGGCGGTCGCCCACCTTGATTTGTTCAAAGAAAGGGCCAACTTGCTACGTGATGCCGCGCATTTCGTCGTCGACCGGCGGACCTAGGTGCCCTAAAACGGCCTTAAACGCGTCCTAACTAAGCCCCGTCCGAAAAATTGAGGTTCATATCTGTGATCTCCCGCCGCTTCGTAATCGCCGCCACCGCCGCCGCCGTTCTCGTTCCGCCGTTTACCGCGCGCGCTGCCGACAACGGCGCAGTCGCAACTGTGAGCGCATTCTACGATACGTTGCTGCACGCCATGAAGGACGGGAAGCAACTCGGGTTTGCCGGTCGCCGCGATCTGTTGGCGCCGGCCGTGACCCGTGCATTCGACCTGCCGCTGATGGCTCGGATTACCGTTGGGCCGCAGTGGGCCAATATGTCTGCGGACGATCAACAAAAGCTCGTCAGCGCATTCAGCGACTATAGCATCGCCACTTATGCCAACCGGTTTGACGACTATTCGGGCGAAAAATTCGACGTCAGCCCGCAAGCAGCCCCGTCGACTGGCGGCGACGTCATCGTGCATTCGAAGCTCGTGCCCGGCAGCGGCGATCCGATCGAACTCGACTACTTGATGCGCCAGATCAGCGGCACGTGGAAGATCGTCGACGTCTTTCTGAGCGGTACGATCAGCCAACTCGCCGCACAGCGGTCCGAGTTTACGGCGGTTCTGCGCCGCGGCGGTGCTGCCGCCCTTATCCAGAGCTTGCACGAAAAGGTGGCTCAGCTCGCGAGCTGAGCTGCTTTATTGGGGGCTGTCGCCGCTTGCGGTTTGTGCCGCGCTTTGCGGCTGCGCTGGCGTCGAACCATCGTCGAGACCCTCAAGCCCCATTGGCGACGGTGCTGGTGCGCCGTGGCGGAGCTCGCTCGCGCGATGCTGACGCCACAAGCTGCGAATTGCGGCGTAATAGTCGATCGAGTTCTTCTTGATCTCGTCGAGCTGATCCATATGGTTGGTGTATTCGTCGATACCCTCGGCGCCGAAGCGATACCAAGTCGCGCCGCCGTGGCCGTAATAAGTGGCCAGCCAGTCGAACGGATCGGCGAGACTGTCGGCGCCCATGCCGACGGCATCGCGCGGGTTCGACGGTCCGAAGAGCGGCAACACGAGATAAGGACCACCCGGTACGCCGTAATGGTAGAGCGTCTGCCCGAAATCGCCCGATTGCTGCTGCAGCCCCGAATCGCTGGCGATATCCCAGAGGCCGCCGATGCCAAAGGTGCTGTTCGCCAGGAACCGACCCGTGGTGACGTCGGCCGCGTGCCAATCGCCCTGGACCATGTCATTCGCCCAGATTACCGGCTCGTCCAGATTCTGCAGGAAATCATGAATCCGGTCGCGGCCGAATTGCGGAACGGCCCAGACATAAGCCTTTGCGATCGGCCGGACGACGTAGGTGTAAAAGTAGTCGTTGGCTTTAAAAATGACCCGATTGGTCGGCTCGAAGGGATCGTTCGTTGCTTCGAACTCGGCGCGTGCGGCCGGGTCGGTGGGCGGCGTGGCGCAGGCAACCAGCGGGAGGAGCAGACCCGCGAGGAGCAGCGCTCGGATCGTTCGGATCGAGTTGCGCAAGTTGGAGACCGGCTTCGTCCTTCGTGTGGCGGCGTTAGCGAATCGGATGCTGCACCGGCGTTTGTTTCCGCATGGTTGACAGCGGTTCGCGCGAATGCAACAGCATTTTTTATTGGGGTCGATAGCTAAACCCTTGACGCTTCGGGGCCGCATGCAGTGGTGGGTGGATGCAATTGGAATGGCTCGTTTTTCTGGGGTGGGCGTGCCTGGCGGCGAGTGTTGCCGGCTTGCTATACTTGGTATTTTCCGCATACGCGGTCCGAATCCTGTTGGGCCAACCGCGCCATAGCGGCGCGGCGACTCCGATTACGATCCTGAAGCCTCTGCGCGGCGCCGACGTCGGCCTATACGAGAATCTCCGCTCGTTTTGCCGACAGACTTATGCGCCGTTCCAAGTCGTTTTCGGCGTCGCCGACGCGGATGATCCTGCGGTGCCCGTGGTTCGCCGCTTGATCGCGGAGTTTCCAGCGCTCGATCTGGTTCTTGTGACGGGCGGCTCGGCCCGCGCGCCGAATCGCAAGGTCGCCAATCTGATGAACATGCTTCCGGCCGCGAGGCATGGACAGCTGGCGATCTCCGACAGCGACATGCGCGTCACGCCCGATTACCTCGCGACTCTTGCGCCACTGCTCTCGACGCCGGACGTTGGTCTGGTGACTTGCCTTTACCGCGGCGTGCCCGCCGGAGGCGATTTCTGGTCGCGTGTCGCTTGTCTGCACATCAATCACGGATTTTTTCCAGAAGCCGCCGTCGGCGAAATGCTGGACGCGGGCGATGGCGCCTTCGGCGCTACGTTGGCGATGTCGCGGGCAACTCTCGACGCCATTGGCGGCTTCGCCGCGATCGCGGATCAACTGGCGGACGATCATGCGCTTGGCGCGGCGGTGCGGCACATAGGCCGCCGTGTCGCGTTGGCGCCGATGATCATTGACAACATCGTCTTCGAACCCGGGCTTGGCGCGTTGTTCCTTCACGAACTGCGCTGGTCGCGAACCGTGCGCATGGTGGCGCCAGCTGGTTACGCCGGATCGGTGATCACTCACCCGGTCGCGCTGGCCGTACTCGCAATCCTGATCCACCCGTCGGCATGGTCGTTTTATGGCCTGATCGTGGCGATTTTGACGCGCTTGGGCACGGTTTGGCTCAATGGGCGGGCCTTGGCCCTTGGCCGAACACCGATTTACCTCATTTTACTGCGCGATGGGTTGTCGTTCGCCGTGTTTATCGCTAGCTTCTTCGCGCGGAACGTGGCTTGGCGCGACCGGCGCTACCGGATCGGCACAGGCGGCCGCCTTACCCTCGACGGAGACAGTTCGGTATGATGAAAACGTTGTTCCTGCAACCGCCTTCGTTCGAGGGATTCGATGGCGGCGCCGGCTCGCGCTATCAGGCGCGCCGTGAGATTCGCTCGTTCTGGTATCCGACGTGGCTTGCCCAGCCGGCCGCGCTTGTTCCGGACAGTCGATTGATCGACGCGCCGCCGGCCGGCATCACGCTCGACCAGGTTCTGCCGTTGGCCAAGACCTACGATCTCCTCGTCGTGCACACCTCGACGCCGTCCTTTGCGAACGACGTCAAGGTCGCGCAGGCGATGAAGGATCAGAATCCGCGGCTGAAGGTCGGCTTCGTCGGTGCCAAGGTCGCGGTCGAGCCCGAGGAAAGTCTCAAGGCATCGACGGCGGTCGACTTCGTCGGCCGCAACGAATTCGATTTCACAATCAAGGAAGTCGCCGAAGGGCGCACCTGGGACCGTATCGACGGGTTGAGCTACCGCAACGACGCCGGGGTCATCGTCCACAATCCCGAGCGCGCGACGCTCGAGAACATGGATGCGTTGCCCTTCGTCACCGAAGTTTACAGGCGCGACCTACGGATCGAGGATTATTTCATCGGCTACCTCAAGCATCCATACGTCTCGCTCTATACCGGGCGCGGCTGCAAATCGCGCTGCACGTTCTGCCTGTGGCCGCAGACTGTGGGCGGACACCGATACCGGGTACGCAGCGTCGATCACGTGGTCGAGGAGATCCGCCTCGCCAAGCATTATTTCCCGCAGGTGCGCGAGTTCTTCTTCGACGACGATACGTTCACCGATAACCTGCCGCGCGCCGAGGCAATCGCCAAGGAGCTCGGCAAGCTCGGCGTGACGTGGTCGTGCAACGCTAAGGCGAACGTGCCACTCGAAACGCTCAAGGTGCTCAGGGACAACGGATTGCGGTTGCTGCTGGTCGGCTATGAGTCGGGCAATCAGAAGATCCTGCACAACATCAAGAAGGGTATGTTGATCGACGTGGCGAAGCGCTTCACAAAGGATTGCCACGACGTCGGCGTCACCATCCATGGCACGTTCATTCTCGGACTGCCTGGCGAAACGCGGGAAACGATCCAAGAGACCATCAAGTTTGCGACCGAGATCAACCCGCACACCATTCAGGTCTCGCTCGCGGCACCCTATCCGGGCACCTTCCTGCACAAGCAGGCGGTCGAGAACGGTTGGCTCGACGCCGCCCATGCTGAACTCATCGACGATCACGGCATCCAGATCGCGCCGCTCCAATACCCGCATCTGTCGCACCAGGAGATATTCGACTCGGTCGAGACGTTCTACAAAAGGTTCTATTTCCGGGCCGGCAAGATCGCATCGATCGTCGGCGAGATGGTGCGGAGTCCGGAGATGATGGTGCGCCGGCTGCGCGAAGGCGTGGAGTTCTTCCACTTCCTGCGCGAGCGCGAGCTGGCGCACTAACGGCTGGAATCAGTCAGGCATTGCGGGCGGCGGGCCGAGCAGCGCCGGCAGCACGATGAACGTGCACAGCAACGTATAGCCGAGCGATATCGTCAGTAGCACGCCCATCGACGCGGTGCCGGGATGATTCGACAGGGCCAGACTACCGAACGCGGTGCCGGTGGTCAGCGCGCTGAACAGGATGGCGCGTGCCGTGCTCGATCGCAGCAGATCAGCGTTGCCAGCGCGCCAACGCATCACGAAATAAATGTCGAATGAGACGCCGATGCCGAGCAACAGCGGCAGTGCGATGATATTCGCGTAATTGAGCGGCAAGTCGAACACGGCGGTGGTTGCCAATGTCAACAGACCGGCCAATAGCAGCGGCGCCAGCACGACCGCGACGTCGCGCATACGACGCAACACGACCAAGAGAAGCAGTGCGATTGCGGCGATGGCGATAATACCGGCGGTCACGAAGGCACGGGTCACCGTGCGCGCTGATTCTTGTATCGTCACGGGCGACCCCGTCGCGTCGGGTGCGATGGCGCGGACAGCTTTGACGAAGCGGCGCAGGACGGTGTTGTCGCGCGGATCGCCTTTGGGATAAGCCTCAACCAGCGCACGCCCGTCGGCGGTCACCCAATCGCGTTTCACAGCCGGCGGAATATTGTCGAGCGTGATCTTTTGCGCGCCGAGCGCCAGGCGGACGTCTTGCAGACGATTGGGAATTTCGTCGGACAGATTCGCCCGAAGCAGCGGCAGCGGATTGGATTTCTTTGCCAGTAACCGGTCCAGGACATACGCGACACGCTCAGCACCCGCATAATGACTGGCGATCCCCTTCAATTCGCCGTCAGTCGTGCGCATCGCATCAAGAATCTCGAGGTCGGTCGGCGACGGCTTGACCGTCGACGGCGATAGGGTTGGCGCCAAGAGCGTCTTGGCGTCGGCGATGATCGCCAGCTTGGCGTCCTGATCGTCGGGCACGAAGCTCGAAATCGTGACCGTCTGGTCGACCTCCGGAAGCGCATCGAGCCGTTTCGCCAGCGCCGCGGCAGCGGCCGGCGAGGGGGTCAGGATATCGATCGTATAAGGTGTATTCATTGGATCCGACATCAGGTCGTTGAGCGTCGCAACCGACTCGGAGTGTTGATTCTGCAAGTCCAGCGGATTGAAATCGAAGTGGATGTAACGCACGGCGACAAGGCACAGCAAGGCGACGATCGCCGCCCCGATCAGCACCGCGCCGCGGCGTCGTACGAGTAGGCGATCCGCCGTGCGCGCCCAGGCGAAGCCGACGGGGCGCGGCTCGCCGCGCGGCCGCATGAGAGCGATCAGCGCCGGAAGTAGAGTGAGATTGAGCACAAGAGCGATGAGCATGCCGACGCCGGCGATCCAGCCAAGTTCGGACACACCGCTGTAATCCGTCGGGACGAAGGCGAAGAAGCCAACACCCGCGGACAGCGCCGCAACGGCCATCGGGCGACCGATGCCGCGGGCGGCGCGCGTCAACGCCTCGGCCAGGTCGCCGACGCGATAACGTTCGTCGCGATACCGCACGCTGAATTGGATGCCGAGGTCGACGGATATGCCGACAAATAACACCGCGAATGCGACCGAGATCGGGTTGAAGGGGCCGATCGCGAGTACGGCGAAAGCCGTGGTTGCCACAAGTCCGACGGTCAACGTGATGACGATGGCGGCGAAGATACGGAGCGAACGGAGAGCAAGCAGCAACCACAAGCAAAGCAGCCCGAGGGACAATGCCGTCGAAAATCCGGCGCCCTTGGCGAGCGTCGCCAACTGATCGTCATCGAGAGCAACCGAACCCGTGATCCTGACCCGTACGCCGCGATCGGGTGTAAGGCCGAGCTCGGTGGCGGCGCTGCGCACCGCATCAATCGCGTCGGCGCCGGGCGTCAGCGACTTATAATCGAGCGCCGGTTGCGTCAGCACGATGCGGCGCAGATCGTCCGGCGCCGGCGCCGTGTTGCTCAGCATGGTTTGCCAAGACAGGGGTGCGTATTTTCCTTCAAGGGTGTTCTCGACGGCACGTTCAACGCCGTGCAAAGCCGCAGAAATGTCGCGCGGTTGGACGGCACCCTGTTGTACGGCTTGGACCATCAAGTCGACGATGCCGAAGACGCCGCGCAGGCTCGGATCCGCCGCCAACGATCCGAGGAACGGTTGTGCCGCGATCATTTGGTTGGCGTAATCCTGCACCTGCGTTTTCGGCAGGAAGAGCAGGCCGTTGCGCCGGAAGAATTTGTTGAGATCGGGCAGGCGGACGTCGTGGAATGTCGCTGGTTCGCTGCGCAGCTTGTTGGCCAGCGCAATCGCGGCGTCTTCCGTCTCATCGGGTGTCCTGCCGTCGATCACGATCACCAACAGATCGACCTTCTGCGGAAACGCTTTGTCCATTTCCTGCGCAAGCTTGCGCCATGGCAGGTTTGCCGAGATCAGTTTGTCGAGGTCGGTATCGACCGTAATCCGGCTTGACGCGTAAAATCCGGAGGCAATCGCGAGCGCCAGCGCCGCAGCAACGACCATAAGGGCGTGCGCGCGCGACCATTCGACCACGCGCGCGATGACGCGACCCATCATGTGAACGTACTCGTTGAAGCGGCCAGTGGCCGATGCGACTTCAGCAGCGACATCGGCGTCCTGACGTACGATGCGCCCTTCTTCCGATCGCCCCCGCGTCGTCCCGAACGGCGCGTTACTTTGGCGAAAATCCCTGTGCTTGCCAAGTGTTTCTGCCGACTGACGTCAGCCTGGCGTCAGCAGTGCGAGCGCGCCGATCGCGCGTCCACCACGCCGCATCTCGCGCTCGAGCTCGGCCAGAACCTCTCGCAGCGTGCCGCCGACGGCAAGTCGCACGCGCCGTTGCAGGAGGGCATAGGCGTCGTGGCGTGATTCATCGGGGGCGCTTTTGACGATCGTAAATAGTGGGCTCTCGAGACTATGCCGGAAGATTGAGAAGGTCGCGATACCATCGCGTTGATCGATCGCATAGTCGCGCCACGCGCCGCGCATCACCTGGCGGCTATAAATTTGCAGCAACTGATCGAGTTCGGTGCGGCTGAAGAAGACCCGCCGGTACCGACGGTGATTGCTGAGGCGGGTGATGGGGGCCATTGAGACGCGCGGGGGTTCGCGAAGGCTGTGCATGCCTGATGCCTCAGTCTTTCCTATTTCGCGGCCGAAATCCAGCAGCCCTGCCGCGTCGATACGCGCCAGAAAACGTCGTGTCCGGGGTTTGCAGGAACGCCGGCAAGGCGTTATGGTACCGGGCATTTTTCGCGGGTCGGGGCCGGGTTTTGAGCGACATCTTCCGGGAAATCGACGAGGAACTCCGCAAGGAGAACCTCGCG
>JAGWIH010000059.1 GCA_028866355.1 Alphaproteobacteria bacterium | reverse complement strand
TCGACCCGCTCCGGCGCCGACAAGGCGAAGCCGACACCGCCCAAACGCTCGAACCAGGCGCGGCGCTGGAAATCGTAGGCGCCGGGCATCGCCGGCGCCGGCGGCGGTTCGAGCGAAACGCGCAGGCGCACGCCGTCGCCCGGCATCACGCCGCCGTCACCATGACGCAACCGTACGCGGACGCGCGCCGGCAAATCCGCGGGCAGCAAATCGCCGAGGCTCGCCGGCGCGATGATCAGGCGCGCGCCTTCGGGCAACGGATCGACTGCCAGCACACGGCCCGTCAGCACGCCGATGATGCGATGATGAAGGACCGGCGCGGCGGCGAAATGAGCCTCGAACTGCGCCGCGGCGAAGCCTAAGGCCAGCGCCACGAGCACCGCCGCCGGCCAGCGCCACGCACCGTATCGCCAACTCGCGCCCAGGGCGCCGATCGCCAGCGCGAGCAACGCCGGGCCAAGCCATCGGGCGGGCTCGAACGATAACCAGAAATAGACGCCGATGCCGGCGCCCATGAAAGCCGGCAGCCAGAGCGGCCAGCGTTCGCGCTCGGCCACGAGCGCCGCGCGCAACCAAATGCCAACGCCGCGCCACGGCGCCGGACGCGCGACTGCTGCCGCTTCGGCGCCGTCCTCCCCCATGGCAAGAGTGTAGAACGCTTCGGGGATGTGCTAAAGACGCCGCGATGACCGTCACCGTCCGCTTCGCGCCCTCGCCCACGGGATTCCTGCACATCGGCGGCGCGCGCACCGCGCTGTTCAATTGGCTTTACGCCAGGCATCACAAAGGCGTCTTCCGTCTGCGGATCGAGGATACCGATCGCGCGCGCTCGACGCCGGAAGCGACGGCGGCCATCGTCGACGGCCTCAAATGGCTCGGCCTCGAATGGGACGGCGACGTCATTTATCAATCGAAAAACCAGGCGCACCACGCCGACATCGCACGCCAGCTGCTTGCCGCGGGCCACGCCTATTACTGCTATTGCACGCAAGAAGAGCTCGAGCAGATGCGGCTCAAAGCGCTCAAGGAAGGTCGCAGCATGCGCTACGACGGCACCTGGCGCGACCGCGATCCGAAAACCGCGCCAGCCGGCGCCAAGCCGGTGATCCGCCTCAGGGCCGAACAGGCCGGCGAGACGGTGGTCGACGATCTGGTGCAGGGCCGCGTCACGGTGTCGAACCAGCAGCTCGACGATCTCATCATCCTGCGCGCCGACGGCACGCCGACCTATAATTTTTCGGTCGTGGTCGACGATCACGACATGGCGATCACGCACATCATCCGCGGCGAC
This sequence comes from Alphaproteobacteria bacterium, assembly GCA_028866355.1. Taxonomy (GTDB): domain Bacteria; phylum Pseudomonadota; class Alphaproteobacteria; order ATCC43930; family CGMCC-115725; genus REEB95. Next base: position 8,722 of record JAGWIH010000059.1, on the reverse strand, counting down.
GATCATCTCACCAACGCCTTCCGGCAGTGCCAGATCTACAAGGCGCTGGGCTGGACGATCCCGCGCTTTGCGCATATTCCGCTGATCCACGGGCCCGACGGGCAGAAAATGTCGAAGCGCCACGGCGCACTCGGCGTGCAGGAATACCAGAAGCTCGGCTATCTGCCGGCGGCGCTCCGGAATTATCTGTTGCGGCTCGGCTGGAGCCACGGCGACGACGAGATCATCCCGACCGCACAGGCGATCGAATGGTTCGATCTCGACGCCGTCGGCCGCGCCGCGGCGCGTTTCGATTTCGCCAAGCTCGACAATCTTAACGGCCACTATATTCGTGTCACGCCGGACGACGAATTGGCCGCGCTCGCCCTGCCCTTCGTCGAAGCGAAAGCAGGCCGCAGCCTCGATGCCGCCGCGCGCACGCGGCTGCGCAACGCGCTGCCTGAGCTTAAACCGCGCGCCAAGACACTGGTCGATCTCGCCGAGCGGGCGCGTTTCTATGTCGCCCAGCGGCCTATACCGCTCGATCCGGATGCCGGGAAGCTGCTCGACGGCGCGGCACGGGCGCGGCTCAAAGACCTGCACGGCGCCCTCGACCAGATGGTGGCCGGACCGCAATGGAACGCGCCGCACCTCGAACGCTTCGTCAAAGACTATTGCGGCACCGCCAATTTGAAGCTTGGCGACGTGGCCCAGCCGCTCCGCGCCGCGCTCACCGGCAGCAAGGCTTCGCCGGGCATTTTCGAGGTCATGGCGGTGCTGGGGCGGGCGGAATCGCTGGGCCGTCTCGCAGATGCGGTCGCGGCCCCTTCCGGTTGAAACCCAAGCGATTTGCTAAAACCCACCGGGAGTCTTATGCTGCCCCGGTCGCAAATTGTTGCACTGCAACATAAGGCAAAAGAGGGAAGCGCGATGGCCGTCACAGCCGAGCCCAAATCCAAGCCCGCCGCAGCGAACCAGGAAAGCGTGACGCTGCACGACAACGCCACCGGCAAGCAGATCGAGCTGCCGCTGCTGTCGCCGACGTTGGGCAACAAGGTTGTAGACATCCGCAAGCTGCATGCCGGGCTCGACTATTTCACCTTCGACCCGGGTTACACCGCGACCGGCAGCTGCGAAAGCAAGATCACCTTCATCGACGGCGACAAGGGCGTGTTGCTGTACCGCGGCTATCCGATCGAGGAGCTGGCCGAACACAGCGACTTCATGGAAACCGCCTATCTGCTGCTTTACGGCGAGCTGCCGACGGCGAAGCAGCGGACGGACTTTCTCGCCGCCATCACGCGCCACACCATGGTGCACGAGCAGCTCACCACCTTCTATCGCGGCTTCCGCCGCGATGCGCATCCGATGGCGGTGATGTGCGGCGTGGTCGGCGCTTTGTCCGCATTCTATCACGATTCAACCGACATCTCCGACCCGCAGCAGCGCCTCATCGCCTCATACCGTCTCGTCGCCAAGATGCCGACCATGGCGGCGATGGCATTCAAATATTCGCTTGGCCAACCGTTCGTTTTTCCGCAGAACAAACTCTCCTACGCCGAGAATTTCCTGCGCATGGCGTTCGCGGTGCCGGCCGAGGACTACAAGATCAGCCCGGTTCTGGCGAAGGCGATGGACCGCATCTTCATTCTGCACGCCGATCACGAGCAGAACGCGTCGACGTCGACGGTGCGGCTTGCCGGCTCGTCCGGCGCCAATCCCTTCGCCTGCATCGCCGCCGGCATCGCCTCGCTGTGGGGCCCGGCGCACGGCGGCGCCAATGAAGCCGTGCTCAAGATGCTTTACGAGATCGGCGACAAGAAGCGGATTCCCGAGTTCATCAAGCGCGCCAAGGACAAGGACGATCCGTTCCGCCTGATGGGTTTCGGCCACCGGGTCTACAAGAATTACGACCCCCGCGCCAAGGTGATGCAGCGGACCTGCCGCGAAGTGCTCGACGAGCTCGGCGTGCACGACGACCCGATCCTGGCGCTCGCCATGGAGCTCGAGCGCATCGCGCTCAGCGACGATTATTTCATCGAGCGCAAGCTCTATCCCAACGTCGATTTCTATTCCGGCATCATCCTGAAGGCGATGGGCTTCCCGACCTCGATGTTCACCGTTTTGTTCGCCATCGCCCGCACCGTCGGCTGGGTGGCGCAGTGGAACGAGATGATCGAGGATCCGGATCAGAAGATCGGCCGGCCGCGCCAGCTTTACACCGGCGCGCCGCGGCGCGCTTACGTGCCGGTCGATAAACGGAAATAGCGCGGCCGCGCGCTAGGCGCGCTCGATCAGCTCGATCTTGTAGCCGTCGGGATCCTCGATAAAGGCGATCACCGTGGTGCCGCCTTTCACCGGGCCGGCCGGCCGCGTGATCTTGACGCCGTCCTTGCCGAGCACATCGCAGGCGCGTTTGGCGTCGGCGACCGCGATGGCGACGTGGCCGTAAGCCGAGCCCAGATTGTAGGGTTCCTTCTGATCCCAGTTGTAGGTGAGCTCGAGCACCGTCGCGTCGTCCTCGCCGCTATAGCCGACGAACGCCAGCGAATAGCGCTGGTCCGGCCGGTCGGTCTTGCGCAGGAGCTTCATGCCGAGCTTGTTGACGTAGAAATCGAGCGAACGGTCGAGATCGAAGACGCGCAGCATGGTGTGCAACAAGCGGGCGGTTTTGGCGTCGAGCGCAGGCGCAGATTTTTCGACAGCATCCATCGTGGCCTCCTCTTGAACACCCCGGCCCGCACCGCGCGCGCCACCTAGCGCCGCAGACGCGCCAGCACCTCGTCGGCCGCGCGCAGACCGGGCGAAACCTGGCCATAGCCCAGCGCCCTGAGCGCCTCTTGTCCAGCGGAGATTTGGGCCGCGCGCGCCGCTTTGTCCTCGACCAATCGCAGGACGGCAGCGGCAAGCTTTTCCGGCGTCGCCGCGCTCTGGAGCAATTCGGGCACCGCCGGCCGGTCGAGGATCAGATTGACCAGGTTGACGTAACGCACCTTGACGACGCGCCGCAGCAGCGCATGGGTCAGCGGATTGACACGGTAGGTCACGACCGTGGGTACACCGGCGACAGCCAGCTCGAGCGCCACCGTGCCCGAGGCGGCGAGTGCCGCGTCGCTGGCGGCGAAGGCGTCGTATTTCTCGGTATTGCCGACCACAATCGTTTTCGTCGTCCAGCCATTGACCGCGGCTCGTACGCGACCCAGGACATTCGTCGTGGCCGGCACCACGACGACGAGATCGGGTAATTTTCGGGCGAGCAGCGCCACGGTCTCGCGCAACACCGACAGCAGCCGGCCGACTTCGCCCCCGCGGCTGCCGGGCAGGAATGCAACCACGCGCGCCGACGGCGCGATGCCGTGCCGGCGGCGGAAGCCGGCGCCGTCGCCTTTGTCGGCGCCCAGCTCGACCACGGGATGGCCGACATAGGCGCACGACAATCCGACCTTGGTGAAATAAGGCGGCTCGAACGGCAAAAGCGCCATCAAATGATCGTACCAGCGCGCCATGCGCCGGGCGCGGCCGCCGCGCCAGGCCCATACCATCGGCGCGACATAATGAATGAGCGGCACCGTGTCGCCGGCACGGCGAAGACGCTGCGCGACGCGCCAATTAAATCCCGAACTGTCGATGGTGACGACCGCCGCCGGTTGGCGCGTGCGAATGTCGGCGACCGCCTGGGTGACGCGCCGCAGGATGGTACGGGCGCGCGGCAGAACCTCGGCAACGCCCATCACCGCCAGATCGTCGAGCGCAAACAGGCTCGTCAGACCTTCGGCGGCCATCTGCTCGCCGCCGATACCGGCGAAGCGCACGGCGCCGTCCGTACGCCGACGCAAGGCGCGCATCAGATTGGCGCCAAGCGCATCGCCCGACGGCTCGCCGGCAATGAGATAGACGAGCGGCGGCGCCGTCCGGCCGGCGGCAGGCAACAACGGCGCACGCATGCCGACGACGAACAGACCCGCGCGGTCGGCCGCCTGGACGATCGCGGCGCGGTCGATCAACAGCGTCGCGCCGGCTTCGACGACAATGCCTTTGAGGCCGGCAACCGCCGCGGCCGCCACCGTATCGGGGCCAATCGCCGGCAGATCGGCACGCCGTTCCTGTCCCGGCTTGCTGGTCTTGACCAGGACGCCGCCGGCCGCCCGCCCCTTGCAGCGCCGCAACAGCGCGTCGGTGCCGTCGGGACCCTCGCGGTCGATGACATGGCCGGCCGCCACCACAACCGCCTGGCCTTTGTCGCGGGCGCCGTGCTCGCGCGCCGATGCCAGGCCGAGCGCGATATCGGCGGCCATCGCCGGATCAGGCGCATGTTTGCCGAGCGGCCCCTCCGGCGCGAGATCGCGCCCGAGAATATCCTCGGCGCCGACGACCGTGAAGCCTTCGGCTTCGAGCGCATGGATCACAGCGCGCAACAGACCGTCGTCACCCAGCGCGCGCCAGCCGAGCGCGGCAAAAAATTTGAGCGTGCGCCAATCGGGCCGCAGCGCCAGCGGCGACGGCCGCCGCACGCCGCCTGCCATCACCAGTTCGCGAACGCCATGCGCGCGGAGAACGGCGAGGCCCGTGCCGGCCTGACCCAGGCGGATCCAGACATGCGGGACTTTGTCGACGACGACCGGATCGGCCGCGCCTTCGAAAGCGAGAACGAAAACCGGGCGGCCCGCCTTGGCGCAGGCTTCGATCAGACGTCCGGGAAGCGCGCCGGAGCCGGCGAGAATGCCGAGAGGACCGGTCTCAGCTGCCGCCATTGGTGCGCGGCTGACACAGACCGCGGATCGATTCGGCGCGAGCGAATTCCACCACGTCGCGCACCGGACTGACGGTCGGGAACTGCTTGTCGACCGCGGCCAGCCGATCGGCGAAAGTGCCGGTCTCGTTGCCGAACAGCATTTGGTAGGCGGTGCGGAGCGCTTGGATGTCGTCACGGGCAAAGCCGCGACGCTGCATGCCGACGATGTTGAGGCCGGAAAGCCGCGCACGGTCGCCGACCACCGAGCCATAAGGAATGACATCACGCTCGACGCCGGTAACGCCGCCGACCATGGCGTGACGGCCGATGCGGACGAACTGGTGCACGGCCGAGAGGCCGCCGAAGACGGCGTAGTCCTCGATCCGCACGTGACCGGCGAGCGTCGCGTTGTTGGCCATGATCACGTGATCGCCGACGATGCAATCATGCGCGATATGGACGCCAACCATGAAGGCGCAATTGTCGCCGACGCGCGTCACCATGCCGCCGCCCGACGTGCCGGGATTCATCGTGACGTGCTCGCGAATGACGTTGTCGCGGCCGATCTCGAGGCGTGATTCTTCGCCCTTGAACTTGAGATCCTGCGGGATATGACCGATCGACGCGAAAGGAAAGATGCGCGTGCCGTCGCCGATCGTGGTGCGGCCGGTGACGACGACATGCGAGATCAGCTCGACGCGCTCGCCGAGCGTGACCTTGGGGCCGACCAGGCAATACGGCCCGACGATTGTCGTGGCGGCGAGCTTAGCGCCCGGCTCGACGGTGGCCGTCGGATGGATTTGCGCCATTTTTTTACTCAGCTATCCAGAATCATCGCGGCGAAGGTTGCCTCGGCCACCAGATTGTCGCCGACCTTGGCCTGGCCGTCGAATTTCCACACCATGCCGCGATGGCGTTGACAGGTCACCGGCACCGTCATGACGTCGCCCGGCACGACTGGCTTACGAAACCGGGCGCTGTCGATCGACATGAAATAGACCAACTTGCCCTCGAATTCCTTTCCCAGCGTGTGCACCACAAGCACGGCCGCGGTCTGCGCCATGGCCTCGATGATCAGCACGCCCGGCATTACCGGCCGTTGCGGGAAATGGCCCTTGAAATAGTATTCCTCGGGCTTCACGTGCTTGATGCCGATCGCGCTGTGGCCCGAACGGACGTCGACGACCTGGTCGATCATGAGGAACGGATCGCGATGCGGAATCATCTGCATGATCCGCGTCCGGTCGATATCGGCCGCAGTCACCGGCTGCGTGTCCATTTTAGTCATCCCGCGTTTTGGCCAAGCGTCGGAGCGCGGCGATCATGCGGTGAAAATCGCGCACCGGAAAGGCCGGCGAACCGAGCACGGTTGTGCCCGCCGGGACGTCGCGCATGACGCCGGCCTGAGCGCCGATCCGCGCCCCCGTGCCGATATCGAGATGTCCAATGAGGCCACCCTGACCGCCGATCATCACGAAATCGCCCAACTTGGTGCTGCCTGAGATGCCGGTCTGCGACACGAGCACGCATTGGCGGCCGATTTGGACGTTGTGCCCGATCTGTACGAGATTATCAATCATCGTCCCCGGTCCGATCACGGTATCGGGTCCGGCGCCACGATCGATCGTCGAATTGGCGCCGATTTCGACGTCGTCGCCGACGACGACGCGGCCGAGCTGCGGCACCTTGACGAAGCCCTTGCGGTCGGGCGCGAAACCGAAGCCGTCCTGGCCGAGGCGCGCGCCGGGATAAATCCGCACGCGGTTGCCGACGAGACTGTGGCTGACGCTGGCATTGGCCCCGACGCGCACATCGTCGCCGAGCACCACGCCGGCAGCGATCACCGCGTTGGCGCCGATGAGACAGCGCTTGCCGAGTTTCGCATGATCGCCGATCACGGCATTGGCCTCAATGCGGCAGCCTTCGCCGAGGTCCACGGTCGCGTCGATCACCGCCGACGGTGCAATTCCGGGCACCGGCGGCGGGTCGGGATAGAAGGCCTGCGCCGCGAGCGCATAGGCGCGATAGGGTTCGGGCGTCACCAGAACGACGACGCCCTTTGGGGCCTCACGTGACAAATCGGGATGAACGAAACAGGCCCCGGCACCGGTCTTGCGGAAGAGGTCGATGTACTTTCGATTATCGAGAAAGCTAAGCTGGCCAGCGCCGGCGGTATCCAAGGGCGCAACATCGCGCAGCACCAATTTGTCGTTACCCGATCCGACCAGCGTCGCACCGGTGCGGCGCGCAATTTCGTCGGTCGTAAACGGCCCCGCGACCGCGAAGAAACGCTTGTCCGCCATCAGTGCTTCGCTGGCACCGGCGGCGTGCTCGGCGACGGCAGCTTGACCTGCATGGTTGGTAGCTGCGCGTCGAGCCGCTTGGTTACCTCAGCCGTAATATCGAGGTTGTTGGCAGCGAACAACACGGCGGCGCGCGTCAGCACCATGTTCGCCTTATGCTCGCTGGCGATTTGAGCGATGATTTGCAGCGCCGTGTTCTCGATCTTGGTCATCGCTTCATTGTAGCTCTGTTGCAGCGCCTGGCGCTGCCCCTGGACGGAGCGATCGAGCGTGTCGAAACGCTGTTGATAATCGCGTGTCTTCGCACTGAATGCATCCGGCGACAATGTGCCGCGCTCACGCTCGAGCTCATCGCGCATTTTCTGGAGCTCGTTCTCGCTGGTCGAGACCTGCTTCGAGAAACCGGCCATGGCACGGTCGATTTGCCCTTGCACCTCTTTCGCCGATTTGGCGTCCCGCAGGATTTGGTTGATGTCGGCAATGACGATGACCGTCGGCTGCGGCTGCGGCGGCGATGCCGGCGTCTGACCAAGCACCGGGGCCGCCGTCAAAACCACGAAACCCAGCAAAGCGGCACCGGCCGCCGGCCTGATCCGGGAGCGAAGCATCAGAAGCTCGAACCGAAGCCGAAGCGGAAAATGCTTATCTTATCGAATTTCTTGCTCAGAACCGGATGACCGAGGTCGATCCGGATCGGGCCGAATGGCGATTGCCAGGTAAACCCGAAGCCCGCCGAAACGCGGATCGTGTCGCTCTGCTCGATCGGGCTCGCCGCGTTCGGTATGTCGTCGGTGTGGATGAGGCTGCCGAAGTCAGTCCACACGCGGCCCGACAAACCGAGTTCGGCCGGCAGGCCGAGCGGGAACCCCTGTGTCACCGAGCCGACATAATAGATGTTGCCACCGAGAGCGTCCTGCGTGTTTGCGTCGCGCGGGCCGATGCCGCCCGTCGCGAAGCCGCGCAAATTATCGCCGCCGACGTAGAACCGGTCTTCGATGCGGACCGCCTGGCCGATGCCGAAGATGTACCCGCCCTCGCCGGTGATGCTGCCCACCCACTGCGGCGCCCAGGCGTGATAGACGCCGCCGGACAACGAGCTGCGCAGATAGCGCACATCGCCGCCGGCACCGGCGAGATCGTTGCCTTCCGACACGAACCAGCCCGCCGTCGGATTATTCGGGTTATCGCGTTCATCGTAGAGCAGCGTCTGGCCGACGGCGGAGGTCAGCCGTGAGCCGGCCTGGTCCGCGACATAGATCGAGGCCAAGGGCGAGCACAGCGTGCCGGTCGTGTCGGTACAGACGTTGTAGATGCGGTCCTCGCGCAACGTGTATTTGACCGTCTGCCGCAACGGCCCAACGATCTGATAACCGGCACGGAGGTCGCCGCCGACCGTGAACTGATTGAAGCCAGCGAAATCCTGGTTGTCGCGCTGGATGGCGAAGAGGTCGAAGCCGGCGGCGACGTTGCGGTCGAGGAAATACGGGTTGGTGAAGCTGATATTGCCCTGCTGCGTGCGGAACGACGCCAGTGTATCGATGCGCAGATCGAGACCCTCCCCGAGCAGGTTGCGCTCGTGGACGCCGGCGTCGACCAACGGACCGTCCGTGGTCGAGAAGCCGACGCCGAACGTAAAGTCACCGGTCGATTCCTCCTCGACGTTGACATGCACGATGGTCTTGTCCGGCGCCGAGCCCTGCGTATTGGT
>JAGWIH010000363.1 GCA_028866355.1 Alphaproteobacteria bacterium | reverse complement strand
CCGCCGCCGGCGCCGGCGATGCCCGGCGCCTACGATTTCCAGCGCCGCGCCTGGTTCGAGCGTTTGGGCGGTGTCGGCTTCGCCTTGTCGGCGCCGGAGCGGGTCGAGACGCCGGCATCGGGTGCGATGGCTGAGGCGATCGACGCCGTGCGCCACGGCGTGATGCGGCGCATCCGTGCTTCGTTGCCCGGCCCCGACGGCGCCATCGCCGCGGCGCTGATCACCGGCGAAACGCATGCGATTCCTCCCAACGATGCCGGCGCGTTCCGCGACGCCGGCCTGGCGCACATTCTGGTGATTGCCGGCCTGCACATGGGCATGGTCGCGGGCATTTGTTTCTTCGCGTTGCGCGCATTGTTCGCGCTCGTACCGCCGATCGTCCTCAACCACCCGACCAAGAAATACGCCGCCGCGCTCGCGCTGTTGCTGACGTTTCTCTACATGCTGCTGTCGGGCACCACGGTATCGTCGCGCCGGGCCTTCGTGATGACGGCGTTGGCGCTCGTTGCGGTTCTGTTGGACCGGCTCAGCCTGTCGGCGCGCGCATTGGCGCTGGCTGCGGTCGCGATCATGCTGATGACGCCGGACAGCGCCACCGGACCAAGCTTTCAGATGTCGTTCGCGGCGGTGGCGGCGCTGGTGGCGTTCTACGAAGCGTGGCGCACGCGCATAGCCGCCTGGCATCGCGAGGCCGGCCTGCTTAAGCGCCTCGGGCTTTACGCCGTCGGCATCGCGTTCACCACCATCGTCACCACCGTCGCGACGGCGCCGTTCACGGTCTACCATTTCAACCGTTTGCCGCTTTATTCGGTCGCGGCGAACGTTGTCGCCGTGCCGATCACCGGCTTTTGGGTGATGCCGTGGGCGATCGTCGCGTGTTTCCTGATGCCGGCCCACCTCGAGAGCATTGCCTTGATTCCGATGAGCTGGGGCATCGACGCCATCACCGCGATCGCCAAGGGCGTCACGTCGTGGCCGGGCGCGGTTCTGACCTTGCCGAGCATGCCGGCCTGGGGCATCGCGGTTGCCGCGGCCGGCGGCTTATGGCTGGCGATCTGGCGCCGCCGGTGGCGCTGGTGGGGCGTGCTGCCGCTCGTCTTCGGCTTGCTGTCGGCCGGTTTCGAGCGGCCGCCCGATATCCTGATCTCCGGTGACGCCAAGCTGGTCGCGGTGCGCGCCGCGGACGGCGGCTATTTGCCGTCGAAAGCCAAGGGCGAGCACGCGACGTCCGATAGCTGGACCAAGCGCGCGGCGACGACGATGGGGCCGCCTTGGCCGGAGTCCGGATCGTCGGTGGACGGCTTACTGGCTTGCGACGCCGGCGCGTGCCGCTACAGCGCACACGGTGCGGTGGTGACGCTGCTGCGCGATCCCAATGCCTTCGATCGCGCGCAATGTCAGGCCGATCTGGTCGTGGCAGCAGTGCCGGCATGGAACATCTGTCCGGGCGCGCGCATCGTCGACCGCATCGACGATTATCGCGATGGGGGCTACGCGGTGTGGCTCGATACGGGGTCGGTGCGGCTCGAAAGCGTTCGTGATTATCAAGGCGCACGGCTGTGGTCGCCGCCGCGCGCGCAACGCGTTCCGATGGACACCGTCAGGAATTAATTCGAACCGCGGCGCTAATACCGCCGCAGCAATCCCACCAGCTTGCCCTGCACCTTGACGCGGTCGGGACCGAAGATGCGCGTCTCGTAAGCCTTGTTGGCGGGCTCGAGCGCGATCGATTCACCGCGCTTGCGGAGCCGCTTCAACGTCACTTCGTTGCTGTCGACAAGGGCGACCACGATCGCGCCGTTGTCGGCGGTATCGCAGCGCTGGATCAGCACCGTATCGCCGTCGCAGATGCCGGCTTCGACCATGCTGTCGCCGGCGACTTCGAGCGCGTAATGCTCGCCGAGGCCCAACATGCCGGCGGG
>JAGWIH010000362.1 GCA_028866355.1 Alphaproteobacteria bacterium | reverse complement strand
GCGATCGCCGACTATAACCAGGCGCTGCAACTCGATCCGCGGCACGAGACCGCCCTGGTCAATCGCGGCCTCGCCTATAAGCACAAAGGCGACTACGACCGCGCCATCGCCGATTTCAACGCCGCGCTCGGTCTTAGGCCCGACGACGAAGACGCCTACATCGATCGCGGCCTGACGTTCGAGAAAAAGAATCAGTACGACCGCGCCGAGCAGGATTACTCACAGGCGATCCGGCTGAAGCCGGACGACGCCGAAGCCTATGTCGATCGCGGCATCACCCGGCGGCATCTCGGCCAATACGATCTTGCCCTCGCGGACTACACCCATGCGATCGCGTTGAAACCGAACTATTCCGACGCCTATTTCAACCGCGGCACCGCCTATTGGTACAAAGAGGATTTCCGCAACGCCGAAAAGGATTTCGACGCTGCGATCAAGATCGACCCCAAACAGGCGGACGCCTGGTACTGGCGCGGCCGCAGCAAGGAGAAGCTCGGCGACAAGGCCGGCGGCGCCGCCGACATCGCCCATGCGCGCACGCTCGATCCCTCGATCGACAAGGATTGATCCAATGCGTCATCGCGGAGGACAGACATGAGCAAGACCGGACGACTGGGTTGGAACCAGCTTTTGTTCGCGGTTGACGGCCGCGCCACGCGTTTCGATTATTGGGTGCGCTGGGTGCTGCCCTATTTCATCGGCGCCCTTATCGCGGCGTTTCTCGACGGCGCGCTCGGAACCAACAACCCCGCGGGCGGCGTCGGCGTCATCATGGTGATCTATTTTATCGCCGCGTTTTGGCCGAACCTGGCCGTCGGCATCAAGCGTTGCCACGACCGCGGCCGCTCGGGCTGGTTCCTGCTGATCGGCTTGGTCCCGCTCCTCAACCTGTGGCTGGCGGTCGAGCTCATGTTCCTGCGCGGCACCGTCGGCTCGAACCGGTTCGGCCCCGATCCGCTCGACGGCATGGCAGGCGCCGCCGCCGGCATCACGACCTAGTTACGGAAGCCGCCGGCGCCATGCGCTAAGATCGGCGATGTCCGGCGCAAAGGGGCGCCGGTCGCCGGTTTGGAGGCTGCGATGGTGTGGCTGGACGATGTCCGCAGGACGTTCAAGCTCGTCCTGGCGCTGGCGGCCGCCGCCGCGCTGGCGGGCTGCGTCAGCGATGCCGAACTGCGGCAGCAGGATCAGGCGCAGTGCACGTCCTACGGCTTCAAGCCGAACACCGATGCGTTCGCTCAGTGCCTGCAACAGGAAAATCTCGCGCGCCGCTATCAGCTCGAACAGTACCAGGCTTGGCCCGGTCCGCCTTATTGGTGGAACATGCCGGTGCCGCCGCCGCGATAAGCGCCACGGCCGCCGCGTTCGGACAGCGCTATACGAGGCGCGCTTCATGCCCTATAAATTAGGCCGCCTGCCTGGATCGCATCGGGGGAGCTGTTGCGACACGATATAAGGCCGTTCCTTTCCGTTGCGGCTTTTTCACTCCTGTCTGTCGCGCTGGCGGCATCGGCGACCGTCGCGAAAGCGCAGCCGCCTGCCGATCCGGAAGGCATCTGGACGTTGCAGGACGAGAACTCGTCGATCGCGACGTCGCACCTCAAAGACAAATATTACGTCAACGGCTTGCGGCTCGGTTACACGTCGCCGACCGACAGGCTGCCGGACTCGCTGGAGAATTTCGACAACTGGATGTGGGGAACGGGACGCAGCCGCTGGGCGCTCGACTTCGCGCAGCAGATGTACACGCCGGCCAACGTCACTGTCGCCGTGCCCGATCCGCGCGACCGGCCCTATGCCGGCGTTTTGACCGGCACGTTCTCGCTGCTGCATGACACCGATTCTTCGCGCAGCATCCTGGGCGTTCAGGCCGGCGTCGTCGGACCCGCCGCGCTGGCCAAGCAGGTGCAAAACGACTTCCACAGCCT
>JAGWIH010000058.1 GCA_028866355.1 Alphaproteobacteria bacterium | reverse complement strand
TTGCCGAAGCCGCTGTCGGCGGCGGTGTCGATCTGCACATGCCAGGCTTTGATATTGGGAGTTTCAGGCAGGGTGAACTCCACGGCCTCGCTGTGGGCATTCATCAAGAGCATCAGCGGCTGGCGCGTCGCGTCGAACACGGCTGCCAGAAATCGCGCGTCGGGGATCTGCCAATCCGCCTCGGTCATTTCGGCGCCGTCGGCGTGCAGCCACGTCATGTCCTTGCGCCCGTCGGCAGTCGCCGTGCCATCGAGAAACCGGTCGCGCGTCAGGTGTCGGTCGTGACGCAGGTCGATTAGGCGTCGGATGAACGTGGTCAGATCGCTGCCGGGCTGCCACAGGCCCGACCAATCGACCCAGCCGATGTCGTTGTCCTGGCAATAGGCGTTGTTGTTTCCGTTTTGGCTGTTGCCCATCTCGTCGCCGGCCAGCAGCATTGGCACGCCCAGGGATAACAGCAGCGAAGCCAGAAAGTTGCGTCGCTGGCAGTTGCGCAGCGCGATGATCGCGGCATCGTCGGTCGGCCCTTCGGCGCCGCAATTCCAGCTGAGATTTTCGTTGGCGCCGTCGGTGCCATTTTCGCGATTGGCGTCGTTGTGCTTGGCGTTGTAACTGACAAGGTCGGTAAGGGTGAAACCGTCGTGCGCGGTGACGAAGTTGACGCTCGCCGACGGCTTACGGCTGTCATGCCGGAAGATGTCAGCTGATCCGGCGATGCGGCCGGCGACGGCGCCGATGACGCCGCCATCGCCGCGCCAGAAGCGGCGCAAATCGTCGCGGAACCGGTCGTTCCACTCGCTCCATCCGGGTGGGAACGCGCCAAGGCGATAACCGCTTTCGCCGATGTCCCACGGCTCCGCGATCAGCTTCACTTGCGCCAGGACCGGATCCTGGCTCAAAGCGTCGAGAAAGCTGCTGTTCGGATCGAAGCCGTTGGGGCCGCGGGCCAGCGTGGTCGCCAGATCGAAACGGAAGCCGTCGACGCGCATGACCTCGACCCAGTAACGCAGCGAATCCGTGACGAGTTGGAGCACGCGCGGGTGGTTCATGCGCAGCGAGTTGCCGACGCCGGTGAAATCCATGTAGCGCCGCGGATCGTCGGGTGACAGCCAGTAATAGGAAAGATTGTCGATGCCGCGGAAGCAGAGCGTCGGTCCCAGTTCGTTGCCTTCCGCCGTGTGGTTGTAGACGACGTCAATGATGACTTCGATTCCCGCGGCATGCAGCGCGGCGACCATTCGCTTGAATTCACCGTCGCCACCGCCGAGCAGACGTCGATCGGGCGCGAAATAACCAATCGTGTTGTAACCCCAGAAATTGCGCAGTCCGCGTTCCAGTAATATCCGATCGTCGACGGCATAATGCACCGGCAACAGTTCGACTGCGGTGACGCCAAGGTGGCGCAGATGGTCGATGACCTCGGGCGTGCGCAGCGCCGCGAAAGTGCCGCGCATGGATTCGGCGATGCCGGTATGGAGCTTGGTGAACCCCTTGACGTGCAGCTCATAGATGACGCTGTCGCACAGGGGCCGCCGCGGCGGCCGGTCATCGCCCCAGTGGAAGTTATCGTCGACCAGCCGGCATTTCGGCATCACCCGTGCATTGTCGCGCCGGTCGAAGGAGCGGTCGCCGCGCGTGCTGCCGACGCGGTAACCGAAATGCGCATCGTTCAGATGCAGTTCGCCGACAATGTCGCGCGCATAGGGATCGAGCAGCAGCTTGTTCGCATTGAAGCGGTGGCCGTGCTCGGGTGCGTACGGTCCGTGCACGCGGTAGCCGTAAAGCAGCCCCGGATAGGCCTCGGGCAAGTGGCCATGCCAGACGCCGTTGGTGTTCTCGGGCAAGGGCAGACGATCGGTCTCGTGCCGCCCGTTGGAATCGAACAGGCAAAGCTCGACCTTTTCCGCGTGCGCCGAAAAAATCGCGAAATTCGCGCCACGCGGATCGCAGTGCGCGCCAAGGGGGTAGGGCCGCCCGGCCCCGAGCCGCGCCGCCATCGGTCAACCCGCCGCAGGCGCCAGGAAGATCGCCGCCAATGGCGGCAAGGTCAGCGCGAGTGATTGATTGCGGCCGTGCCACGGCAACGGATCGGGCGTCAGCGTACCGCCATTCAGAACGCCGCTGCCGCCGTAACGCGTATCGTCCGAGTTGAGGATTTCGCGGTATGGCGCTCCCGACGGAACGCCGATGCGGTACCCCTGGCGGACCACCGGCGTGAAATTGACAATCACAACGAGGTGGCGACCCGCGGTGCGACTGTTGCGCTGAAACGACAGCACGCTGGCGGCGCGATCGGAGGCGTCGATCCATTGGAAGCCGTCGTTCTCATGGTCGAGTTCGTGCAACGCGGGCAACTGTCGATGCAATTGGTTGAGGTCGCGGACGAGCGCGCTGACGCCTTGGTGCAGCGGGTCGGCCAGCAGGTGCCAATCGAGGCTCTGATCGTGGTTCCACTCATTTTCCTGAGCGAACTCGTTGCCCATGAACAGGAGTTTCTTTCCTGGATGCCCGTACATGAAAGCGTAGTAGGCGCGCAGATTGGCGAAGCGCTGCCACCGGTCGCCGGGCATGCGACCCAGGATCGAGCGTTTGCCGTGCACGACTTCATCGTGCGAGAGCGGCAAAACGAAATTCTCGTTGAACGCGTAAAGCAGGCCGAAGGTCAGCTTCTCGTGATGATGCGAGCGGTGAATCGGGTCGAGCGCCATGTATTCGAGCGTGTCGTGCATCCAGCCCATGTTCCATTTGAAGCCAAAGCCGAGTCCGCCGTTGTAGGTCGGGCGCGAGACCAACGGCCACGCGGTCGATTCCTCCGCGATCGTCGTGCTGCCGGCAAAGCGTCCGAAACAAGCCTCGTTGAGCCGCTTGATGAAAGCGATGGCCTCGAGATTCTCGTTGCCGCCGAAGCGATTGGGCACCCATTCGCCGGGCTCGCGGCTGTAATCGAGGTAGAGCATCGAAGCCACCGCGTCCACGCGCAGGCCGTCGATGTGATAGCGATCGAGCCAGTGCAGCGCGCTGTTGAGAAGGAATTCGGTAACTTCGGTGCGGCCGTAATTGTAGATCAGCGTGTTCCAGTCGCGATGTAGTCCCTGTCGCGGATCGGCGTGCTCGTAAAGGTGCGTGCCATCGAAGTCGGCAAGGCCGTGCGCGTCGTTCGGAAAGTGGCCGGGGACCCAGTCGAGTAGCAAGCCGATCTCGGCTTGATGGCAGGCGTCGACGAAGAATTGAAAGTCGGTCGGGCTGCCGTAACGGCTCGTCGGCGCGTAGAGCCCGGTGGGCTGATAGCCCCACGAACCGTCGAACGGATGCTCCGTGATCGGCAGAAGCTCGAGATGCGTGAATCCCATTTCCTTGACGTAGGGCACGAGAATCTCGGACAGCTCGCGATAAGTCAGAACGCGATTGCCCTCTTCCGGCCGCCGGCCCCACGAGCCGAGATGCGCTTCGTAAATCGCCATCGGCCGACCGTACGGATTGCGGCCGGTGCGATCCGTCATCCAAGCGCCGTCTTCCCAGTGATGGTGATCGATTTTGGCGACGACCGAAGCGGTAGCCGGCGGCCGTTCCGCGAAATACGCGACGGGATCGGCTTTCAGCGGCAGGATCGCGCCGACGCGATCCTTGATCTCGTATTTGTAGCGCACACCCTCGCCGAGTCCCGGAACGAACAGCTCCCAGATGCCGGCGCCGGGATGGAGCCGCATGACGTGACGTCGCCCGTCCCAGAAATTAAAGTCGCCGACGACGCTGACGCGCTTGGCGTTCGGCGCCCAGACGCAAAAGACGACGCCCGCAATCCCGTCGATCGTCACGCAATGCGCGCCAAGCCGTTGATAGGCCTCGAAATGCGTTCCCTCGCGCAGAAGATAAAGGTCCATTTCGCCGAGCCATGGGCCGAACTGGTACGGGTCGACGAACTCGGTGGTGCTGGTGTCGCGCCAAGCCGCGCGGAAGCGATACCGGTGCGGCGGCGCGGCCAACGGCACGACGAAAAACCCGCCGCTCCCGGGCACGGGGCGCGCAGATACCAACACGCCGCCGTTCGTCGGATCAATGAGCTCAAGGCCGATGGCGTCAGGCAGGAACGCGCGCACGACGAAGCCGGCATCCGTCAGATGCGGTCCCAAATAGGCGAATGGATCGGCGTGGTCGCCCCGAAGGATCGCATCGGCCTCGCGATCGAGGGCGGATGATGCAAACGTCATGGCAATATCAGCGCTTTGAGCCCTCGTAACGGAATGGCGATCCAGTCGGGGCGGTTCCCGAGTTCATACGCGGTTTCGAGCGCGGCCTTTTCGATCAGGAACAGACTGAGCAGGCGGCGCGCGACGCCGTCATCGGCGGGCCACAGCGGGCATCCGGCGATTGCACGGGTATAGGTGTCGAGGAAGCTACGGGTGGCGTCGTCGCGCCACAACAGGACGGCCTTGAGCAGGTCGTTGCGCAGATCGGGTTGATTGGCGGTGGCGTGTTCGAGGGCGGTCCAGGCCGCATAGTCGAGCGAACGCAGCAGACAGGCGACGTCGCGAATAACCGATTGCTTGCGGCGGCGCTGGTCGAGCGGCAGCTGAGGCGCTCCCTCGAAATCGACGATCTCGACGTCGTTCTTCACGACGAGGATTTGACCGAGGTGATAGTCGCCGTGCAGCCGCGACAGCATGACGTCGCAGTCGACTGCGGCGAGCGCGCGAACCTGCGCGACGATCGCGTCCTTGTGTTCAAGAAGCTCGGTAGCGAAGGTGCCGGCCTCGCCCGAGAAGGCGGCTTGGCTGCGCGAAAGCCGCTCGAATGTTTCGCCAACCGTACGGGCTATGTCGTCGCCCCAAGCCATGACCTCGGATGGTGAGGCGCGAACGGTACGAAAGGCCTCGTCGCCGGATTCGACATCGAACGCGCGATGGAGCTCGGCCGTTCGCAGCGCCAGTTGTTCGATTTGCGAGCGATAGACGGCGTGGGCGTCGGTCGATGCGGTCTGCTCGACGACCGGCGCCACCCGCGATTCCTCGAGGAAGCGGGCGAGGTAGCCGAGCGTATAGGACCATGCATCGCCCTGGTTCTGGACCCAGCCGTGGAGCACGCCGAGCGCGGTTTCGCGGCCGTCCGCTTCGATCAGCGTGAAATGACCGAGAAGCGGTGGCACGCTCTTGAAGCCGATCTGCTCGGTAAGGAACGTGCCGATCTCGATCTCGGGATGAATGCCGGGCGCGACCTGACGATAGAACTTGATGATCGCGGCGCCTTCGACAACCGCCGAGCTGTTCGATTGCTCGACGCCGCCGATGCGGATGACCGGCTGCTCGGGCCATGGTCGGTTGGCCAACGCCGAGCTCGACCGGAAGGCCAGTCGTCCGTGCGGGGTCTCGATCGTACGTGCGTCGCGCACGGCGGCGATGGTGGCGGCGACAAAGGCTTCGTTATGCAGCGCGTCGGTCAAATACCCCTCGCGCGGGCCGTGACGAAGCTTGGCCAACGTGACGGCGGGCGCCGGTACCGCCGGCGGCTGCCATTCGTCCATCAACGGCAACGAGTAACGCGCCGTGAAATGCCGGCCGCGCGCCTCGGCGATGCTCCAGAGCCAATCGCGCGCGCCGAGCCGGAACGTCGTCGACCATGCCAGGCTGGTGGTGAAGGCGCGCTCGCCTTTATGGCCGAACCAGCGGTGTTCCGCGAGAAACTGGGGCAGGATATCGCGCTCGAAAATGCCGCGATTGCGCCCTTCAAGCGCAGTTGCCAAGCCGCCCAACGCGACGAGCGTATCGAGGTCGCGCGTGCGAACGGTCGCCATCGGTCCCTTAACCGGTAGCGCCAACTGGAACCAGAAGAAGCCATGGCCTTGCAACGTGACGGTGTAGACACCTCCGTCGCTGATCACCGGAAACGCCGTCTGACCGAGCAACTCGACGGGGATTCGGCCGGCAAATGCCGTTAGATCGAGCTCGACCGCTTGCGCCGAACGCGACAGGTTCGATACGCAAAGAACGGTGAAATCCTCGTATTGGCGCAGATACGCGAGAACCGCGCGGTTCGATGGATAGAGAAAGGTCAGCGTGCCGCGGCCGAAGACCTTGAGCGACTTGCGGACGCCGATCAGGCGCTTCATCCAATTGAGCAGCGACGTCAAGCTGCGCGACTGTGCCTCGACATTGACCGCCTGAAAGCCGTAGACGGCGTCCATGATCGGCGGCAGGTAGAGCGTGGCGGGGTCGGCGCGCGAGAAACCGGCGTTGCGGTCAGGCGTCCATTGCATCGGCGTGCGCACGCCGTCGCGGTCGCCGAGATAGATATTGTCGCCCATGCCGATTTCGTCGCCGTAATAGAGAATCGGCGTGCCCGGCAGCGACAACAGCAAACTGATCATCAGCTCGATACGGGGCCGGTCGTTCCCCATCAGCGGCGCGAGCCGCCGGCGAATACCGAGATTGAGCCGCGCGCGGCGATCCGAAGCGTAGGTCGACCACAGATAGTCGCGCTCGCTGTCGGTCACCATTTCGAGCGTCAATTCGTCGTGATTGCGCAGGAAGATCGCCCATTGCGAGGATTCGGGGATTTCCGGCGTCTGGCGCAGGATGTCGGTAATCGGGTGACGGTCTTCGCGCGCGATCGCCATGTACATGCGCGGCATCAGCGGGAAGTGGAACGCCATGTGGCATTCGTCGCCGTTGCCGAAATAATCCTTCACGTCCTCCGGCCACTGGTTGGCTTCGGCCAGGAACAGCCGGTTCGGAAACTCGCTGTCGAGCTGCGCACGCATCTGCTTGATGACGGCGTGCGTCTCGGGAAGGTTTTCGTTGCTCGTACCCTCGCGTTCGCAAAGGTAGGGCACGGCGTCGAGGCGGAACCCGTCGACGCCGAGATCCGCCCAGAACCGCATATTGTTCAGTACCGAGCGAATGACATGCGGATTGTCGAAATTGAGGTCCGGCTGATGCGCGAAGAACCGGTGCCAGTAGAACGCGCCGGCGACGGCATCCCACGTCCAGTTCGATTTCTCGGTATCGTTGAAGATGATGCGCGTGTTCTTGTATTTGTCCTCGGTGGCGCTCCAGACGTAATAATCGCGATAGACCGAGCCGGGTTTCGCGTGCCGGGCACGTTGGAACCACGGGTGCTGGTCGGACGTGTGATTGACGACCAGCTCGACGATGATGCGCATGCCGCGGCGATGCGCTTCGCGCACCAGTTGGCCGAAATCGCGCAGCGTGCCGTAGGCCGGATGGATGTTGCGGTAATCCGAAACGTCGTAACCGTCGTCGCGGAACGGCGATGGAAAGAACGGCAGCAGCCAGATAGCGGTTACACCGAGGTCCTGAAGATAATCGAGCTTGGCGATCAGCCCGGGGAGGTCGCCGATGCCGTCATTGTTGGCATCGAAGAACGCCTTGATATGCAGCTCGTAGATGATCGCGTCCTTGTACCAATCCGGCGCATCGGACTGGACGCGCGCCTCGGGTAGGACGGTCCGTGCGGTGACATCAGGCATCGCTGGGCCCCGCCAGCTTGAAAGCGAAGATCGGCCGGCCCGGCCCGATCCAGATCGATTGCTGCGGGCCGGCCCATTGCAAGGTCTCGTCGCTGAATAGATTGCGGACGACGAAACGCCCGTCGTTGCTCAGCCCCAAGCGCGTCAAAGGTACGTCGATCATTGCCGCCTCGTCGCCGGCGGGATTGAGGCTGACCGCGATGAAAACGCTTTCATGCGCGTCCACCGCCATACGGGCATAGAACAGGATGCGCGGATTGTCCGCCGGCAGAAATTCGAGATTGAGCCCGTCAGTGAACGCGGCGTTTTCGCGCCGAATGCGGTTGAGCTCCGCAATGAAGGGTTTGATGTTGCCGGGTCGATCCCAATCCCACACCTTATATTCGTATTTCTCGGAATCGGCGTATTCCTCGGAATCGGGCAGTGCGCGGTTCTCGCACAGCTCGAAGCCGTTATAGATGCCCCAAAGTCCGCCGAGCGTGGCCGCAAGCGCCGCACGAATGCGGAACGCCGCCGCGCCGCCGGTCTGGAGAAACCGCGGCAGGATGTCGGGCGTATTGGTGAAAAGGTGCGCCCGGAAATATTCGCGCGCGTCGCCGCGCGTCAGTTCGGTGAAGTAATCGGTCAGCTCAACCTTGTCGTTGCGCCAGGTGAAATACGTATACGACTGGGTGAATCCAAGCTTGGCAAGCTGATGCATCGGCTTGGGCCGCGTGAACGCCTCGGACAGAAAGATGATTTCGGGATGCGCCGCTTGAATCTCGCGAATCAGCCACTCCCAGAACGGGTAGGGCTTGGTGTGCGGATTGTCGACGCGGAAGACATGCACGCCGTGCGCGATCCAGAAGCGAACGACGTCGCGCAGCGCGCGCCAGATGCCGCGCCAATCGGCGGCGTCGAAATTGAAGTTGACGATGTCCTGGTATTTCTTCGGCGGGTTCTCGGCGTAACGGATCGAACCGTCGGCGAGGAACTCGAACCAGTCGGGATGTTGCTTGATCCATGGATGGTCGAGCGAGCATTGCACCGCGAAGTCGAGCGCGACTTCCATGCCGCGTTCGCGACAGGCGGCGACGAAGTCTTGGAAGTCTGCGAGGGTGCCGAGCGCCGGGTCGATAGCGTCATGGCCGCCGGCGGCGCTACCGATCGCATAGGGGCTGCCGGGATCGTCGGCGGATCCGCCGACCGCGTTGTTGCGGCCTTTGCGGTTGGTCAGGCCGATCGGATGAATCGGCGGCAGATAGATGGTGTCGAAACCCATCGCCGCGATGTCGTCGAGCCGCGCGACGCAATCGGCGAATGTCGCGCTCTGGCCCGGCACGGTGCCTTGCGAACGCGGAAACATCTCATACCACGCGGCAAAACGCGCCTCGGCGCGGTCGACGACCAGTGGTCGCGCGGGCTCGAGCCGGGTCACGCGGCGGCGCGGACCCCACTCCGCCATGGCCGTTTCGAGCGCCGGTGCGAGAAACAGATCGACGGCCGTCGCCGCATCGCGCTGAGCGCTCGCAAGCGCAGTTTCGATGGTCGTCCGACCGTTGCCGTCGGCGTAGCGCACCGCCTCCGCCAGCAGTGCGACGCCTTCGGCGAATTCGTCGGTCAACGGTTGCGCCGCTTGACGCTTGGCGGCGAGCCGATCGCGCCAGCTCGCGAAAGCGTCGGTCCAGGCCTCGATGGTGTAAAGATGCCGGCCGGGTTCGGTCAGCGTGATGGCGCCGGACCAACGATCGTTGTCGACAGGTTGCATCGCCGCCATGCGCCAGTCGACCGTGCCGGCGCGGCACAGCAGCAGTGTAGCGCGCAGCCGGTCGTGGCCATCGCCGAAGATGTCGGCCGACACCTGAAACTGGTCGCCGATGATGCGCTTAACGGGATAGCGGCCGTACGCGATTTGCGGCGTGACGCTTTCGATCGCGATACGATGATTGCCGGCGACCGGTCGCAGGCGCGGCATCTGGGCCTTCGCCTCGGCCGCCGCTGGCGCGGGCGCAGTAACCGCCATCGGTCGAGACACTCAGGCGACGCTGCGCGACGCCACCGGCAGTGACGTCACCGCCGACTCGCGCAGCGAGTCGAGGAAGCCTTCGTACCAGCGATTGATATTGCCTCCACGCAATGTCGTTACCATCGCGTTCCAACGCTCAACGCGCTCCGCGCGTTCCATATAGAGGGCGCGGTACAGCGCTTGCGCCAGTTCGCCGATGTCATACGGATTGACGACCAAAGCCGCGTTGAGCTCTTTTGCGGCGCCGGCGAATTTCGACAGCACGAGAACCCCTGGATCCTCGGGATCCTGCGACGCGACATATTCCTTGGCCACGAGGTTCATGCCGTCGCGCAGCGGCGTCACGCAGCCGACCTTGCTGACGCGATAGAGCGCCGCAAGCTGATCGGGCGGAAAGCTCTCGTTGATGTAGCGCAATACCATCCAGTCGACGTCGCCGTAACGCGCACTGATTTCGCCGGCATGGCTCGCCAACTCGGCGCGGACGCGACGATAACTGTCGACCGCCGAACGGGTCGGCGGCGTGATCTGCAGAAACGAGACGCGCTTGCGTTCGTCCGGATAGATCGTGAGGAACCGCTCGTAGGCGGCGAAGCGCTGGGGCAGGCCCTTGCTGTAATCGAGCCG
>JAGWIH010000057.1 GCA_028866355.1 Alphaproteobacteria bacterium | reverse complement strand
CTGATCATCGTCGCGATCGCCGAGAACGCGCGCATTCCGGTCGACAATCCAGCGACGCATCTCGAGCTCACCATGGTGCACGAGGCGATGGTGCTGGAATATTCCGGCCGCCACCTGGCGCTGATCGAGGTCGCGTCGGCGCTCAAGCTGCTGCTCTACGTCTCGCTGATCGCCTGCATCTTCGCGCCCTGGGGCATGGCCGGCGCGGACGCCGGCATCGCCGCGCTGGCGCTCGGCGCGGCTGCCTATCTCGTCAAGCTCGCGGTCGCCGGCGTGCTGCTCGCGATCTTCGAAACGGCCATCGCCAAGATGCGCGTCTTCCGCGTACCGCAGTTCATCGGCGCGGCGCTGATGCTGGGGTTGCTCGGCACGCTCTTGCGCTTCGTCTCGGGAAGCTTCTGATGCCCAACCTCGCCTTCGATACCGCGCATCTTCTGGCCGGCGGCCTCGTGCTGGTGAGCTTTGTGCTGCTCTACCAGGATCGCCTTACCGCGCTGCTCAACGTCTACGCGCTGCATGCGATGGTGCTGGCGCTGGCGGTGGCGTGGCAGGCCAATATCCAGAACGCACCGCACCTTTATGTCACGGCGGTGCTGGCGCTTGGATTCAAGGCGATCGTTATTCCGCTGGCGCTGCGGCGGATCATCGAACGGCTCGGCATCCATCGCGAGATCGAGACGGTGGTCGGCATCGGCCCGACCATGCTCGCCGGCATGGCGCTGGTCGCGCTGTCGATGGTGGTGATGTTGCGCGTCACCGCGGCGGCGGCGCCGATCGCCCGCGAGGACCTCGCCTTCGCCCTCGCCGTCGTGCTGTTGGGCCTGCTCATCATGGTGACGCGGCGCAACGCGGTGAGCCAGGTGGTCGGGTTCATGTCGTTGGAGAACGGACTGATCCTGGCTGCGACCGGCGCCAAAGGCATGCCCCTTGTCGTCGAAATCAGCGTCGCCTTCTCGATCCTGATCGCCTTCATCGTCATCGGCATCTTCCTGTTCCGCATCCGCGAGCGGTTCGACACCGTCGACCTCGCCGCGCTCGATCAATTCCGCGGAGAGCGGCGATGAGCCTGTTTGAGTCGGCCCGCGTCGAGTTGATCATCCTGATTCCGTTGGCGTCGGCGGCGCTTCTGGCGCTGCTGCCCGGCTACCGGTTGACCGCACGCCTCAACGTTGCGGCGGCGTTTCTCACGCTGCTTGCCGCGCTTTCGCTGTTGTTCGCATCACACCCCGCACCCGGCCCTTATCTTCTGGTCGACGATCTCAACGTCGTGTTCATCGCCCTCAATACATTCGTGGGATTCACGACGAGCGTGTTCAGCGCCAGCTATGTCGGCCACGAGCTCGAAACCGGGCGGCTGACGCCGACCTATTTGCGCTTCTACCACGCCATGTACCAGCTGCTGATGTGCTCGATGAACGTGGCGCTGGTCGCCAACAATATCGGCCTGATGTGGGTCGCGATCGAATGCGCGACGCTGACCACGATCCTGATGGTCGGCATCTATCGCACGCACGAAGCGCTCGAAGCGGCCTGGAAGTATTTCATCCTCGGCAGCGTCGGAATCGCTCTGGCGCTCTTCGGTACCATCCTGGTCTATGTCGCGGCGCAAGCGGTGATCGGCGAAGGCCTCGACGCGATGGTGTGGACCAAGCTCATCGCGCACGCGGCGAAATTCGATCCGGCGCTGCTCAACGTCGCTTTCATCTTCCTGCTTCTGGGCTATGGCACGAAGGTCGGCTTGGCGCCGCTGCACGCCTGGCTGCCCGACGCGCACGCCGAAGGCCCGACGCCGATCTCGGCGGTGCTGTCGGGCCTGCTGCTCAACGTCGCGCTTTACGCGGTGCTGCGCTTCAAGATGCTGATGGCGGCGAATGCGGCGGCGGTCGCGCCGGGCCCGCTGATGGTGACGATGGGCCTCGTCTCGCTGATCTTCGCCGCGTTCATGCTGTATCGCCGACGCGACATCAAGCGGCTCTTCGCCTATTCGTCGATCGAGCATATGGGGATCATCACATTCGCCTTCGGCATGGGCGGACCGTTGGCGAATTTTGCGGGCTTGCTGCACATGACCATGCACAGCCTGACCAAGTCCGGCATCTTTTTCGCGGTGGGCCATGTGGCGCAAGCCAAAGGCACGCAACGCATCGCCGATATCGGCGGCCTGACCGAGACCCATCCGTGGCTCGGCTGGAGCCTGGTGGCCGGCGTCGTCGCCATCGCCGGCCTGCCGCCGCTCGGCATCTTCATGAGCGAGTTCCTGTTGGTAAGCTCGACCTTCGCGCGCGCGCCGCTCTTGGCGATCTTGCTGGTCTTCGGCCTGCTCGTTGCTCTCGGCGCGCTGTTCTTGCGCCTGAACGGCGTTGCTTTCGGCGAGCCGCGTGGTCACAGCCAACCGGTGAAGGCGTCCTACGTTCCGCAATTCGCCCATCTCGCCCTGGTGCTGGCGGCCGGATTTTATTTGCCGCCGCAGCTTGTCGCCTGGTTCCAGCATGTCTCGCAATTACTCGGATAGCGCGCCATGGCTGCGCTGAGCGAACTTCTCGCCAAGGGCAAGCGCGTCGGCTCGCACCGACCGATGCCCCGCGCCATCATCGACGCGACCGTATGGACGCAGGCCGTGCATGCGCTCGCCGACGAGCGTGCGACGCTGCTGGGATTGTGGGGCGAACGCGATACCGCGCATATGGCGCTGCGCGACGGCGAGAGCGGCGAGATCGCGGTGCTGAGCCTCGCCTGTCCGAATGGGCATTTCCCGTCAGTCAGCGCGCTGCATCCGCCGGCACAGCGGCTCGAGCGGACGATGCGCGACCTTTACGGGCTGATCGCCGAGGGCGCGACTGACACGCGGCCGTGGCTCGATCACGGCAAATGGGAAAATTCACGGCCGGAAGCGCGCGCGCCCTACGAATTCCGCGAGGCCGAAGGCGAAGGCCTGCATCGCATCGTCGTCGGTCCGATCCACGCCGGCATCATTGAGCCCGGCAATTTCCGCTTCCATGCCGGCGGCGAGACCGTTGTGCGGCTCGAAGAACGGCTCGGCTACGTCCACAAGGGCATCGAAGGCTTGATGGTGGGCGCGACGCTCGACCGCGGCGCCCGGCTCGCCGGCCGCACATCGGGTGACAGTACCGTAGCCTATGCTTTCGCGTTCGCCCGCGCCGCAGAAGCCGCACGCGGCATCGAGGCGCCGCTGCGCGCGGTGTGGCTGCGCGCTTTGATGGCCGAAATCGAACGGCTCGCCAACCATTTCGGCGACATCGGCGCGATCTGCAATGACGCCTCGTTCGCATTAATGCACGCGCATACCGGCGTGTTGCGCGAGCGTGCCCTGCGCGCGGCAGATGCCGCATTCGGCCACCGCCTGATGCGCGACTGTATCGTGCCCGGCGGCGTCGCGCGCGATCTCGATGACGGCGGTCGCGTTGCCTTGAGCCACTTTGTCGCCGAGGCGCGGCGGCGCTTTCCGCCGCTGGTCACGCTTTACGACGACACCGCCTCGCTACAGGACCGCACCGTCGGCGCCGGCTATCTCGGGCCGCAGCTCGCCCGGCAATATGGCGCCGGCGGCATCGTCGGCCGTGCCTCGGGCCGCGACTTCGACGCGCGGCGCGATCTCGTCTACGCGCCCTACGACCACTTGCGGTTCAGCGTGCAGCGTCGCAGCGACGGTGACGTCAACGCGCGCGTCTGGATCCGCATCCGCGAGGTCGAGCAAAGCCTCGAACTCGTCGAGCAGATCCTCGACGGCTTGCCGAAAACACCGATCCGCATCGATCTACCGCGCGGCGGCGGCGAAGGCCTGGCGCTGGTCGAAGGCTTTCGTGGCGAAGTCCTGGTTTGGCTGCGGCTCAATGGCGACGGTACGATCGCGCGCTGCCACTTGCGCGATCCGTCGTGGTTCCAATGGCCGCTGCTCGAAGCCGCGATCGAGAGCAACATCGTCGCCGACTTCCCGCTCTGCAACAAATCGTTCAATTGCTCGTATTCGGGCCACGATCTCTGAGCCGATCATGCGCAAGCACATCTTTCAAGGCATGATCCATTCGCCGCTCACCGAAGCCGCGCCGACGACGGACGACGCGGCGATGGCCGAGCTGGCGGTGGCCGTCGAGCGCTCGGCACGGCGGCGGCTCGGTCGCAGCCTGTCGATCCGCGCCGTCGACGCCGGCTCGTGCAACGGCTGCGAGCTCGAAATCCATGCGCTCAACAATGCCTTCTATGACCTCGAACGCTTCGGCCTGCGCTTCGTCGCCTCGCCGCGGCACGCCGACGTGCTGCTGGTCACGGGACCGCTGACCCACAACATGCGCGAAGCGCTCGAGCGCACCTGGCGCGCCACGCCCGATCCAAAATGGGTGGTGGCGGTCGGCGATTGCGCGGTCGACGGCGGGCTATTCGCCGGCAGTCCGGCCTGCGTCGCCGGCGGCGTCGGCGCCGCCGTGCCGGTCGATCTGCACATTCGCGGCTGTCCACCACGGCCGATCGAACTGCTGAAGGGTTTGTTGGCGCTGCTTCAGCAGCAGACTTAGACCGAATCGCATTCGACCCGCGTCAGCGCTGGTCAACGGCGCTGCCGTCCTGCAAAGTCTTCAAATATGGACAGCGCGCCGTCGCTCGTCATCGCCCTGCTCGTCGGTCTGGCCGTCGCTTATGTCGGCGGCCTCGCCGCACGGACGGCGCGATTACCGCCGATCGTCGGCTATCTGATCGCCGGTGTGGTCGTCGGTCCGTCGACGCCCGGCTTGGTCGCCAACCCGCATGCGGTCGAGGAACTGGCGCAGATCGGCGTCGTGCTGCTGCTGTTCGGCGTCGGCCTGCGTTTCTCGTTCGCCGATTTGCGCGCCGTGTGGCGCATTGCCGTGCCCGGCGCGCTGTTGCAGATCGTAGCGTCGGGCGCGCTCGCCTTCGGCGTCGCACGGCTGATCGGGTTCGCCACGGAGGCGGCCGCGGCGCTGGCGATGTCGCTCGCCGTCGCCAGCACCGTCGTCGCGACGCGTGCGCTCGAAGAGCGCGGACGCCTGATGACCGAGGCCGGACGCATCGCGCTCGGCTGGCTGGTCATGCAGGATTTGGTCGTCGTGCTGGTGCTGGTCGTGCTGCCGGGCGGGCCGGCGCCGTTCGTCTTCGCGGGCGCGCCGCTGGCCGTCGGCGCGCTCAAATTGCTCGAAGCGGCGATCTTCGCCGCCATCATCTTGCCGCTCGGCCGCCGCCTCATCCCCTGGATCCTGACTCTCACCGCGCGCGACGGTTCGCGCGAGCTGTTCCGCCTGGCGGTGATCGTGTCGGCGCTCGGCATCGCCTATCTCGCCGCCGCACTGGTCGGCGTCTCGCCAGCCTTAGGCGCGTTCTTCGCCGGCATCACCCTCGCGGAATCCGATGTCAGCCACCAGGCCGCCGGCGAATCGCTGCCGGTGCAGCAGATCTTCACCGTGCTGTTCTTCGTCTCGGTCGGCATGCTGTTCGATCCGAGCGTGCTGGTGCGCGCGCCGCTTCAAGTCGCGGCGGTCTCCGCGATGGTGATCATCGGCAATGCGCTGATCACGCTGATCGTGCTGTTCGCGCTCAGCGCGGCACCGCGCAGCGCGCTCGAAGTTGCGGCCTTGCTGGCGCAGGTCGGCGAATTCTCGTTCATCGTCAGCGGCGCCGCGGCGAGCAGCGGCCTGTTGCCAGGGGACGGCCGCAGCCTGGTGCTGGCGGCGGCGCTGATCTCGATCCTGGTGCAGCCGCTGATGCTGCGCGCAGCTGCGGCGCTCGGCGCGCCGCTGGAGAAGATCGGCTTTCTGCGCGCATGGCACGCCGGCCGGCGCGAGATCAAGCGCCGCGACACGCTGCCGCAACTTGAAAGCCATGCCATCGTCATCGGCCATGGCCGCGTCGGCAGCGTCATCGCCGCGTCGCTGCGCGAACAAGGCGTGCCTTATATCGTGATCGAACAGAATTTGCGCTTCGCCGAGCAGCTGCGGCAGGAAGGCGTGCCGGTGATCTATGGCGACGCCGCCTGGCCGGAAGTGTTCGAGGCCACCAGACCGGACCGGGCGCGCCTGATCGTGATCGCGGTTCCGGACAAGAGCGCGGTGCGCCGCATTCTCGCCGCCGCGCACGCGATCAATCCCAAGCTCGACGTCGTCGCCCGCACCCATAGCCTCGATGAAGCCGAATGGCTCAAGGCTCACGGTGTCGGCCGCGTCGTCATGGGCGAAAGTCAGACCGCGAGCGAGATGGCGAATTACGCCGCCAAGCGCTTCGCGCCCTGACGCATGGCAGCAATGAAGCCGCTTCCACGGGTTGGACCCGCCCGGTGAAATCCTTTAAAAATAAGCGGTTCGCTTTCATCGCGTGGATATGATTCCGATGGCCTCCCTGCCGACGTCCGTTACCGACGCGCTCGCGCTGCTCGCCAAGGGCCGCTATGTCGCCGACCGCAGTCTCGCGACCGCGGTGTATCTGTCGCTGTCGCTGAAGCGGCCGCTGTTCCTCGAAGGCGAAGCCGGCACCGGCAAGACCGAAGTGGCGAAAGTGCTGGCGGAACGGCTCGGCCGCAAATTGATCCGCCTGCAATGCTACGAAGGGCTCGACGTCGCCAGCGCGGTCTATGAGTGGAATTATTCGCGCCAGATGATCGAAATCCGTCTCGCCGAGACCGGCCAGGAAAGCAAGGACACGGTCGAAGAGGAGATTTTCTCGGACAAGTTTCTCATCAAACGGCCGCTACTGCAGGCGCTCGAACCCGACATCGCCGGTCCGCCGGTGCTGCTGATCGACGAGCTCGACCGCACCGACGAGCCGTTCGAAGCGTTCCTGCTCGAGCTATTGTCCGACTATCAGGTGTCGATTCCCGAGCTCGGCACGGTTAAGGCCGCCGCGCCGCCCATCGTCGTCATCACCTCCAACCGCACGCGCGAGATTCACGACGCGTTGAAGCGCCGCTGCTTCTATTACTGGATCGATTATCCCGACGCGGCGCGCGAGCTCGAAATCTTGCGCCTCAAGGCGCCCGGCGCGCCGGCCGAGTTGTCGCGCCAAATCGTCGCCTTCGTGCAGAAGCTGCGCGCGGCCGGCGACCTCTTCAAGCAACCGGGTATCGCCGAGACCATCGATTGGGCGCATGCGCTGTCGCAGCTTGATGTGCTCGCGCTCACACCCGAAGCGATCAACGACACGCTCGGCGTCCTGCTGAAGTACCAAGACGATATCGCCAAGATTCAGGGCAGTGAGGCCGAGCGCCTGCTGGCGCAAGTGAAGGCCGAGCTCGCTGCGGCGCAATAATGGACGGCGCCGCGCCCTCGCCCGCCGGCGGCAACCTGGTCGCCAACATCATGTATTTCGCTCGCACCCTGCGCGCCGCCGGATTGCCGGTCGGTCCCGGCAAGGTGCTGCAAGCGGTCGAAGCCGTGCGCGCGATCGGGCTCGAAAGCCGCGACGATTTCTATTGGACGCTGCATGCCGTGTTCGTCAACCGGCGCGACCAGCGGCTGATCTTCGACCAGGCGTTTCACGTCTTCTGGCGCAATCCGAAACTGCTCGAACGCATGATGAGCCTGCTGCTGCCGGACTTGCAGGCGCCGCGGCCGGATCAAGCGGAGATCAGCCGGCGGTTGGCCGAGGCGCTGCGTGCCGGACAGGCCGACGGCGCTGGCGGGCCACGCGAGGACAAGACCGAATTCGACGCGGCCATGACCTTTTCGCCGCGCGAAATCCTGCAAACCATGGACTTCGAGAAGATGTCGACTGCCGAGATGAACGCGGCGCGCGACGCGGTCAAAAAGCTGGCGCTGGCGCTCGCCGAGAGGCCGACGCGCCGCTTTGCCGCCGATCCGCGCGGCGCCCGCGTCGACATGCGGGCGACGTTGCGCGCGCAACTGCGCGCCGGCGGCCTGATCGCGCTCAAACGCAAGGACCGCGCGACGCGGCCGCCGCCGCTTGTGGTCCTCTGCGACATTTCGGGCTCGATGAGCCGCTATACGCGGATCTTCCTGCATTTCCTCCACACGGTGATCAACGACCGCGATCGCGTGCACGCGTTTTTGTTCGGCACGCGGCTCACCAACATCACGCGGCCGCTGCGCACGCGCGACGTCGACGAGGCGCTCGACAAGGTGGCGGCGGCGGTCGAGGACTGGTCGGGCGGCACGCGCATCGGCCAATGCCTCGCCGAATTCAATCACCGCTGGTCGCGCCGCGTGCTTGGCCAGGGCGCGGTCGTGCTGTTCATCTCCGACGGGCTCGATCGCGACGCCGGATTCGGCTTGGCGCGCGAGATGGAACGCCTGCACAAATCGTGCAGCCGGCTGATCTGGCTCAATCCGCTGTTGCGTTATGCCGACTTCGCGCCCAAATCCCTCGGCATGAAGGCCATCCTGCCGCATGTCGACGAATTCCGGCCGGTGCACAATCTCGAAAGCCTGAAGGCGGTGGTCGCGGCGCTGGCCGAACGCGGTACACGCCGCCTCGGCGCGGCGGCCGAATGGGCAGAGATGCGAAAGGCAGGCTAACGATGGCGATGACCAGCGGCGACAATGCCGACATTCTCGATCAGGCGACCCAATGGCGCGGCCAGGGCAAAGGCGTGGCGGTTGCGACCGTCGTCTCGACCTGGGGTTCGTCGCCGAGGCCGGTCGGCGCCAAGCTGGCCGTCGACGAGAGCGGGGCCTTTGTCGGTTCGGTGTCGGGCGGCTGTGTCGAAGGCGCCGTCATCGAGGAAGGACTCGCGGCGATCAAGGACGGCAAGCCGCGACTCCTGGATTTCGGCGTCACCAACGAGCAAGCCTGGGAGGTCGGCCTCGCCTGCGGCGGCAAGATCCAGGTGTTCGTTGAGCGCGCCGAATGAAGCTCGATCTGCTCAAGCGCGCCGTCGAGTCGGCGGCTGCCGGGCAGGCGGCAGCGCTGGTGACAGACCTTAAGTCTGGCCTGCAAAGTCTTGCTCAAGGCACTGTCTTTGAAGGAAATCTGAAACGGAACGAATCGCTGGACACGGCCGTGCGGCAGGCGCTCGCCGACGACCGCAGCGCCATCGTCGAAACCCCCGACGGCAAGGTTTTCATCGAGGTCTTCAACCCGCCGCTGCGGCTCATGGTCGTGGGCGCGGTCCATATCGCCCAACCGCTGGCGCGGATGGCGGCGATGGCCGGTTATGCCGTCACGGTGATCGATCCGCGTAGCGCCTTTGCCAGCGGTGAGCGGTTTCCGGGAGTCGACCTGTCGACCGAATGGCCGGACGAAGCAATGGCGCGGCTCAAGCCCGACCGGCGCAGCGCCATCGTCACCCTCACCCACGATCCCAAGGTCGACGATCCGGCATTGATCGCGGCGCTCAAGTCACAGGCCTTCTATATCGGCGCGCTCGGCTCGAAGAAGACGCACGCCGCACGACTCAAGCGCCTGGCCGATGCCGGTTTCAAGGATGCCGAGTTCGCGCGCATTCACGGTCCGGTCGGACTCGATATCGGCGCGATCTCGCCGGCCGAGATCGCGGTTTCGATCCTGGCGCAGATCACGGCGACGCTGCGCGCCGACCGGCTCAAGAGCCGGCAAGCGGCCTGAGATGAAATTCGGCGACACGCCGCTCGATCAAGCCGCCGGCGCCATCCTGGCGCACAACCTCAAGCTTGGCGGTCGCGTGTTCCGCAAAGGCCGGGTGCTGACGGCGGATGACGTCGCGGCGTTGCGCACCGCCGGTCTTGCGAGCGTCGTCGCCGCGCAGCTCGAACCAGGCGACATCGGCGAAGACGAAGCCGCCAATCGCATCGCCCGAAAGTTGGTTGGTGCCGGCATCACCGCCGCGCCGGCTTTCACGGGCCGCGCCAATCTGTTTGCCGAGACGGCCGGACTGTGCCGCATCGACCGCGCCGCCGTCGACCGGCTCAACGCGATTGACGAATCCATCACGCTGGCGACGCTCGAGCCCGATACGGTGGTCGCGCCGAAACAGATGGTCGCAACGGTAAAAATCATTCCGTTTGCGGTTGCCGGCGAGCGCCTCGCTGCCTGCGAAAAGGCGGTTGCCGACGCGGCGCAGATGATCGCGGTTGCGCCCTTTTTTACCAAGCGCGCGATTTTGATCCAAACCGAGCTGCCCGGCGTCAAACCCAACGTTCTCGACAAGACGGTCGAGATCACGC
>JAGWIH010000056.1 GCA_028866355.1 Alphaproteobacteria bacterium | reverse complement strand
GCCAGCGTTTTTTCGAACGCCTTCATCGCCGGCGATATCTCGATCGAGCGCAGCTCGCAGCCCAACAGCGTCGCGACCTCGGTCGCGTCCTCGACGCTTTCGCGCGCGGTGAACGGCGACGGCATGATGACGCCGTGCACCTTGTCAGGACCGAGCGCATCGACCGCGACCGCGGCGGTGAGCGCGGAATCGACGCCGCCCGACAGGCCGATGACCACGCCGGGAAAGCGGTTCTTGCGCACGTAGTCGCGCAGGCCCAGCACCAGCGCGTGATAGATCGCGGCCTCGCCCTCTTCCGGCTTTTCGACCGTGCCGGGTTCGACCGTCCAGCGCCGTCCGCGGCGCCAATTGGTCACCGGCTGCGCTTCGCGCCAGCTCGGCGCCTGGAGGCGCAGGTTGAATGCCGTGTCGAGCGCGAACGAGGCGCCGTCGAACACCAATTCGTCCTGGCCGCCGACCTGATTGACATAGAGCAGCGGCAATCCGGTTTCCTTGACTCGCGCGACGGCGAGCGACACGCGTTCGCCCAGCTTGTCGGTTTCAAACGGCGAGCCGTTGATGACGATGAGCAGATCGGCGCCGGATTCCTGGAGCGTTTCGGCGACGTCGGTCGTCCACATGTCCTCGCACACCATGACACCGAGCCGCACGCCCTTGAACGGAATCGGACCCGGCACAGGGCCGGCGGCGAAGACGCGCTTCTCGTCGAAGACGCCGTAATTCGGCAGCGCGTGCTTGAACCGCAGCGCCGCCACCTTGCCGTCGGCCAGCAGCACGGCGGCATTGTAGAGCCTGCCGTCCTGACGCCACGGCGAACCGAGCAGCATCGCCGGCGCGTCTTTAGTCGCGCGGGCGAATTCCGTCACCGCGGCCTGACAGGCGGCGACGAACGCCGGCTTCAGCACCAGATCCTCGGGCGGATATCCCGCGACGACGAGCTCGCTGGTGACCACGAGATCGGCGCCCTGACCGCGCGCCTCAGCGAGCGCGCGGCGCAGCTTCGCCACGTTGCCGGCGATGTCGCCGACCGTGGGATCGAGTTGGGCGACCGAAATGACGAGCGAATCGACCATGACAGGGCGCACGCTAGGAGCCGTGCCGGGGGGTGTCAATCAGCCGCCGCACCGCAGCCGTCACACCACGTCGAATTCGCGTTCGATGATCGCGTTCGCCTCTTCGTAGGAGAAGGCGTCGCGGACTTCGTCGGTAAAATGGATGATGTCGTTCGGATGCCAGCCGTGCGCGCGCGCGACGAGCTCGCAGGTTTCGAGCCGCTTCCAGATATTCGCGCTATCGAACGAAACCTTGGGGCGCGTCGTCATGGCCCTTTTTATCTAGGTCGTGCCGGACACAAGACAAGATCGGGGACCGCGGATCAGGCCGAGGCAGGATTTGACGGTGTGTGCTGTTCGAGCCGTGCGCGCAGGCAGGCGGGACACAGGCAGCCGTCACTCTGTTCCGGCATCGGCAGGCGCGGCAACGCGGCGCACCAGCAATCGGGCCCCGGATTGCATTCGACGGGCGCGCCGCACGCGCTGCAGCGGACTTCCACGGCGAACTAAGCCGCAAACCGCACGACGTTGACCGGCGGCAGGCGGCCTTCGGGCGCGGTCCAGCTGTCGCCGCTGTCTTCCGAAACCCACAAGCCGCCGCTGCTCGAGCCGAAAGCAAGCGTCGCGCCGTCGGATGCGACGTCGAGGCCGTGCCGCAACACCAGGTCATAAGCGTGGCGTTGCGGCAGGCCTTTGTGCAGCACGTCGAAGCTGCGGCCGCCATCGCGGGTGCGCGCGACCACGATCTTGCCGTCGACCGGCACGCGCTTTTCGTCCTTGATCGCCGGCACGAACCACGCCGTGCCCTTGTCGCGCGGATGCGCGGCGACGGTGAAGCCGAACTTCGAGGGCTTGATCGCGGTGATCTCGCGCCAGCTCAGGCCGGAATCCTCCGAGCGGAAGACGCCGTTGTGATGCTGGCACCACACCGTGTCGGGATGCGCGGCGCAGCGCGCCAGGCGATGGATGTCCATGGCGATCGGGTCCTCGCGCCGTTCGGGCGGCATGTATTCGTTGTACATGCCGCCCCGGTTCATGATGCGCCACGATTTTCCGGAATCGTCGCTCGCCCAGACGCCGGCGGTCGAGACGCCGACGCGAATCCTGTCGGGCTTGCGCGGATCGACGAGCACCGCGCTGATGCCCGGCTGCTCGCCGCCGGCGACGCCCATCCATTGCTTGCGCTCGGGCATCATCCAGAGCCTCTCAATCAGATTCCAAGTCTCGCCGGCATCGTCGGAGCGGAACAGCCCGCCGGGCATGGTGCCGGCCCACAGCCGGCCGTTCACGAAACCCGGCTCGAGCGACCAGATCTTGCCGAGCGACCAGGGATGCGGATCGTCGGTCGCGTCTTCGGGCTTGGGCGGAAAGGCCGGCACGCCGAGCTCGCGCCAGGCGTTGCCTTCGCGCTTCCAGAGATGCGTGCCGAAATGACCGAGATCGAGCGCCGCATATAATGCGCCGTCCAACGGTAAGAGCGCCGAGACCGGATCGCCGAGGAAGTGCACGTCGGCGATCCGCCACGCGCCTTTTCCCGCGCGCGCGATCTCGAACAGACCCTTGCGGGTGCCGACATAAACTCGATCGATCATGCATTTCTCCCGTTTTCTGCCTTATCCGCCGGTCAGCGCCTGAAACACGTAGATCTTGTCCGACACCGTCACCGGATCGCTCAGCCGCGCGCGGTCGCGCACCGGTTTGCCATTGACGTAGCAGGCGACGTGCCGGCGCAAGCCGCCCTGATCGTCGAGCACGTAGCCGCGCAGCGCCGGCCGCGACGCGAACACCACGCCGAGCGCCTCGCCCACCGTCGCGCCGCCGACATCGGCCGGCGGCGCCTGGAGAAAGCGTTCGAGCGCACGGGTGAAGGCGACGGTCGGCACGTTGATTACCCCGCCACGCCCATCGGGCATCACCTACGCGGCGGTGCGGGCGCGCGCTTCTTCGGCCGGCGCAACATAGACCATCCACATGATGCCGAACTTGTCGGTCACCATGCCGAAGCGCGGCGAGAAGAAGGTCTTGCCGAGCGGCATCATCACGTTGCCGCCTTCGAGCAGGCCGTTGAACATCCGGTCCGCTTCGGCCTCGTTCGCGACGGTGAGCGACAGGCCGAAACCGTCAAAGTGGCTCTTGCCGTCAGCGCGGCACTGGCCGTCGCCGGCGAAGATCACCGTGTCGCCGATGCGAACGCGCGCGTGCATGACCTTGTCGGGCTGGAGATTCGGCGGGTTGCCTTGCGGCTCGGGATTGTCCTTGAACCGCATCAGCATCGTCACTTCGGCGCCGACCGCCTTTTTGTAGAATGCCAGCGCTTCGTCGCAACGGCCGTCGAAGAACAGATAAGGCTGAATTTGCATGAGTGCTCCCTTTCCCTTCCCGGGGATTCCTGGGCTGGAGCGTGCGGGCCATCCCCGCCCCTTGTCCAGCCCTTGACAATTACGTTGATACCAACATATTTAAGCCATGTCAAACGGCGTTTCATTCGCGGCCACGGTGCACGTGCGCGACACCTGCCTCTGCCTGCACCTGCAACGCGCGGCGCGCGCCGTGGCGCGCCGGTTCGATACGGCGCTGCGGCCGCTCGGCCTGACCAACGGTCAATTCTCGCTGATGATGTCGCTCAACCGGCCGGAGCCGCCGACCATGGGCGACGTCGCCACGTTGCTCGCGATGGATCGCACGACCCTGACCGCCGCGCTCAAGCCGCTCGCGCGGCGCGGCCTGGTCGCGATCTCCGTCGATCCGGCGGACAAGCGCAACCGGCGCCTCCAGCTGATGCCGGCGGGTCGCGCGCTGCTTGCCAAGGCGCTGCCGATCTGGAAACGCACGCACGCCACGCTCGACGGCGAACTCGGCTGGCCGAGCGCGGCGCGGCTGCGCGCCGATCTGCGCGCGTTGTCGTAAACGAGCGCGCGATTACGGATGCGGATGATCCGGTCCGCCACCGCCACCGCCGCCTTGCGGCGGACCGCCACCACCCGGACCGCCCGGACCGCCTTCCTGCGGCGGATGGTGCTGTTCACCCTGCGCTTGCGGATGGCCCGGCGGCGGGCCATGCGGCCCTGGCCCCGGCACGTTGGCGTGCTGCACCGCCGGCCGCTGCGGCTGCGGCCGTTGTGGACGCATCGGCGCGGCGCCTTCGGCATGGACGACACCGCGCGTATTGAACTGCGCCGGCCGCGGCGTCGCGGCGATCGCCGGACGGCCGTGGTTGGTCGAGGCGCGCATCGCCGGATTGGTCCGCGCCGCGTTCTCGTGCCGTTGCTGCAAGGCCGTCGGCCGGACATGCGCCTCGCGCGAGAATTGCTCTTCTTGCGCCGTCGGCCGCGCGGTCAGGCCGCCTTGGCCGCCGTTGTAGCTGACGCGGGTGACGTTGACGTTGTTGACCACCGTCTTGTTGTAGACGTTGGTGATGTGGACGTTGCCGAACCGGTTATAGGCGCGGTTGTAGTGAAATTCGTCGTGATCCCAAAACCCGCCGACGTAACCGACGCCGATATAGCCGAAGCCGTAATTGACGCCGCCGTAGAAGCCGACATGCGGGCCCCAATAACCGGCGTGCCAAATATAAACGCCGTCGGCCCAGCCCCAATAACCCGGCGTCCACAGGAAACCGACCCGCGGCGGCCGCACCCACGTACCGGGCACCCAGTAATAGCCATAGGGACCCCACGCCCAATAGCCGGGCGTCCAGATCCAACCCGGTCCCGGGATCGCCGGCTGCACATAGACCGGCAGCGGCGGCGGCGCGACGGTGACCGACACCGCGACCTGCGCCTCGCCGGTGCGCGGCAGCGCGATCACGGCGAACGCCAACATCAGCGGCAAAATCAGACGGCGAATGCTGTGCATGACGGACCCCTTCGTATGGTTGCTGCAAATACGGGCCGCGGATCGTGCGGCTGAAAAATGAGACGCGTCATTTATTCGCGCGAATATGGCGGGCCTATGGCCCCGGCACGGCGAAACCCGGGCGACATCGTCGCCGGGGTCCACCGTGATATCGTCCTCGTTGAATGCCGGACGGCGGCCCCGGCACGCTCGGACTCACGCAGGCCGGATCTGTGAAAAAGATGTGACCGGAGGCTTCATGCAGTACGCCAACCTCGGCAACAGCGGTCTGATCGTCTCGCGTCTCGCGTTCGGCGCGATGACGTTCAGCGCCGGCAACAAGGACATGGCGGCCATCGCCAAAGTCGGCGCGCGGCTTGCCGACGAGCTGGTCGGACGGGCGCTCGACGCCGGCGTCACCCTGTTCGACACCGCCGACCTCTATGCCGGCGGCGAATCCGAGACGTTGCTCGGCGCCGCGCTCAAGTCGCGGCGCAACGACGTGGTGATCGCGACCAAGGTGGGATTCCGGGCCAGCCCGGCGATCGTGCAATCCGGATTGACGCGGCGCCACATCCTTTGGTCCGTCGACGGCAGCCTGAAACGCCTCGGCACCGACTGGATCGATCTTTATATCGTCCACCGCGAGGATCCGTTTACGCCGTTGGAAGAAACACTTGCGGCGCTCGACGCAATCGTGCGCGCCGGCAAGGTGCGTTATCTCGGCTTCTCCAACTGGTCGGCGTGGAAGGCGGCCGCGGCGTGCGAGCTGCAAAAGGCGAACGGCTGGGCGCCGTTCACGCACGGCCAAATGTACTATTCGTTGCTTGGCCGCGACGTCGAACGCGACGTCATTCCGATGATGCAGCGTTATGGCCTTGGCCTGACGGTGTGGAGTCCGCTGGCGTCGGGTTTCCTGAGCGGCAAATACACGCGCGCGGCGCTTGCCGATCCGGACAACCGGTATTCCGGCTTCGATATCCTGCCGTTCGACAAAGAGCGGGGCTTTGCGCTGGTCGAAGACATGCGGACGATCGCCGCGGCGCACCGCGCCAGCGTGGCGCAGGTCGCGATTGCCTGGCTGTTGGCGCGTCGCGCGGTGAGCAGCGTCATGATCGGCGCCAGCAAACTGCACCAGCTCGACGACAATCTCGGGGCCGCCGCGCTCGAATTATCCGACGCCGAAATCGCGGCGCTCGACGCGGCGACGGCGCCGCCGCCGGTCTATCCCAACTGGTTCATCGAACGGCTGGCCGATCAGCCGACCGCACAAGCAATCGGCCGCACGCGCGCTTAAGCGCGTGCGGCCGTCTTGCCGTCGATAATGATGCGTCGGCTTAGTGCGTCGTCGAACCGCCGGCGGGCATTCCGCCACCGGCGGGCATTCCGCCGCCAGCGCTGCCCGAGGGCATGCTGCTGCCAGAGGCACCCGAGTGCATTCCGCCACCGGCCGCCGACAGCTTCTTCATGGTCGCGCTGTCGAGATGACCGGTCTGCTTCAAGCCATTTTCCTTCTGGAACGCCTTGACGGCGACCTTGGTCTTCGGCCCGAACTTGCCGTCGATCTTGCCCTTATAGAGACCGGCTTCCTGCAGGGCCTCTTGCGCCTTCTTGACCTTGGCGGACGACGTGGCGTGCGTCGCTGCGTGCGGCATGCTGGCCTTGGGCGCTTGTCCCATCGAGCCGCCGGATGTGGCCGGCGCCGGTGCTGCCGCGGGCGGCGGCGCAGCCGGAGACGGAGCCGGCGAAGACGGACTGGTACCCTGCGCAAAGGCGCCGCCGGCCGTGAGCGCCACAACCGATGCGGCCAGCAACAAACGCTTCATCATTTATAACCTCCTGATTGCCCCCGGGGCCCCGAGGGATTGGAAATAGCACAAGCGAAAAAACGGCGGTGGACGCGATCTGTTCCACCGCGAATGAACGCCGCGTGCGGGTCACGGTTTTGTCACAGGCTCGGTGACCGTACAAGCGGCGTGGCGCCGCAGGCTCAGGCGAGATCGATGGCGTATTTCTTGAGATCGGCAAGTTTGCAGTCGTCGAGCGCGCGTTCATGCGTCGCGCGCAACACGACGCGCGGCGCCTTGCCGGCATCGAGCGCCTCCTGCCAACGCGGCGCGCACAGGCACCAGCGATCGCCCGGCTTCAGGCCCGGGAAACCGAA
Source organism: Alphaproteobacteria bacterium (assembly GCA_028866355.1). GTDB lineage: Bacteria > Pseudomonadota > Alphaproteobacteria > ATCC43930 > CGMCC-115725 > REEB95. Next base: position 3,094 of record JAGWIH010000056.1, on the reverse strand, counting down.
TTCGGGCATCGGCGTCGACAAATCGTTGCCGCACGCCTTCGAGAAGGCGAGAAACTCGGTCGTGGTGACGACACAGACGGTGTGGCTGCCGGTATCGTCGACGCCGGTGTCGCAGCAGCCGTTGCGGTAGAAGCCGGTCATCGGCTTGATCGAGCACGATTCGAGCTTGCCGCCCAGGACGTTACGCGACGGCGCCCGGCCGCGCCGTTCGCCGCCGCCTTCAGTGGGATCGAAAGGCATGGCCGCCCCTCCTCGCCAAGCCACGCTGGTCCCTCTCACGGCGCGGCAGTCCGGGTCAAGTCGCGCCTGCGACCATCCGCCGGGCGCACTGATCCAGGTCAAGGCAGACGGCCGCCGGATCGCGGCATATCGAAGGCAGCAGGAGGTCGCGCCATGCAAACGCGCCGTGATTGGATCAAGTGGTTGCTCGCCTTGCCGGCGATCGTCGGGTTGCCGCGCAGCGGCAGTGCGGAGGAGACCAGCGGCAAGGTGCCGAAATCGGCGGCGCAGTATCAGGGCACGCCGAAAAACGGACAGATGTGCGGCATGTGCAAATTCTATATCGCACCCGGCGGCAAAGCCGGCGCCGGCATGATGGGCGGCGGCGCCGGACCCGGCATGATGGCGCAGAGCGGCACCTGTCAGGTCGTCGAAGGCAGCATCAGTCCGCAAGGTTGGTGCGCGCTTTACGCCGCGATCGGGAGCTGAAACAGAGACGGCGCCGCGCCGTTAGCCGTCGCTTTTCTTCCGCATGAGGAATTCGCGGCCGATCTTGACCAGCGGTTTGCCGTCGTATTCGACGATGTCGGCGGTGGCATAGGTCTCGGCCCAGTTCTCCGGCAGGTACGAGCCGGTGCCGACCACGTCGATGGGCGCTTCGGCAATCGACATGGCGCGGCACTTGGCGGGCGTGAAGCCGGAACTCACGACGATCTTCACCTTGCGAAAGCCTTCGCCGTCGAGCCGCTTGCGCACATGCCAGACCGCAGCCGCCGAGACGCCGGTGCCGATGAGATAGCGCAGCTCGGCCTCGGTGCGATAGCCGCGGATGGCGTTGGGCACGGCGGCTTCGAGCACGGCATAGGAGCGCGCCACGTCGAGCTCTTCGATATAGCGGCCGCCGTGCGTGTCGAGGCGCACCGCCAATTTGCCGGAAGCGGCGAGATCGGGAAAGCGCCGCGCGACGGCGAGCGTGTCGGTGACTTCCTGGCCGAAATAATCGACTAGCGCGGTCAGCGGCTCGTCGGGAAAGGTTTCCCGGAACATCTCGGCGGCGCGCAATGTGGAGCCGGCATAGCCGATGAGCGCGTGCGGCATCGTGCCGAGGCCGAGCTTCTGGCCGAAATAATGGGCCGTGGCGTCGGTGGCATTGCCGATGAATCCCACGGCGTTCGCTTCGCGCTTGGCGGCCGCCGAGCCGACGGCGGCGGCGTAGGCCATCATCTCGGCCATTTCCGATCCGGCGCAATGACGCGCATCCATCGCGAGGAACGCTGCCTTGGGCAGATCCGAACACATGGCATAGGCGTTGTAGGCGGCGACGCAGCAGGCACCGAGCTTCTGGAGATAAAGCGTCTCGAGATCGACCAGGTGGACCAGCGAGCCCGAGATATAGGCGAGCACTTCGCCGGCGCCGACCCACTCGCCCTCTTTATACGGTAGATCGATGTCGAACTTGGTGCCGCGCGCCCGCGCCGTGGCTTCGAGAAAATCCACCATGAGACGCGGCGTCGCGATCACCGGCCGGCGCATGAACACGGCATAGGTGACGCGCTTGTCGCCGTGGCGGCGGACGATTTCCTTGGTCTTGTTGAAATAAGCGTCGGTGAGCCGCGTGACCGGATCGTCCGGCGGCGGCGACGGATTGGCGCGCCGGGGCGCGCCGCTCAGGACGCGGCTCGTGCGCGCGCCGCCGCGGCCTGGCCGGCGCGCTTCTTCTTCAGCTCTTCGGCGATCATGAAGGCGAGCTCGAGCGCCTGGCCGGCGTTCAGGCGCGGATCGCAATGGGTGTGATAGCGGTCGGCGAGATCGGTCTCGCTCACCGCGCGCGACAGCGGCGTGGCGCCGCCGAGGCATTCCGTCACGTCCTGACCCGTCATTTCGAAATGCACGCCGCCGGCATAACTGCCCTCGCCTTCGTGCACGGCGAAAAAGCCGCGCACCTCGCGCAACACGCTTTCGACCTGCCGGGTCTTATAGCCGGTCTTCGAGACGATCGTGTTGCCGTGCATCGGATCGCAGCACCAGACGACCTTGCGGCCGGATTTCTTCACCGCGCGCACCAGCGGCGGCAATTTCTTCTCGACCTGGTCGGCGCCCATGCGCGCGATCAGCACCAAGCGGCCGGGCTCGTCGTCGGGATTGAGGATGTCGATGAGCTTCAACAGGTCGTCCGCCGGCAGCGACGGGCCGCATTTGAGCCCGATCGGATTCTTGACGCCGCGGATGAACTCGACATGCGCGCCGTCAAGCTGGCGCGTGCGGTCGCCGACCCACAGCATGTGCGCCGAGCAGTCGTACCAATCGCCCGTCGTGCTGTCGACGCGCGTCAGCGCTTGCTCGTAGGGCAGCAGCAACGCTTCGTGCGAGGTGAAGAGATCGGTCTCGCGGATCTGCGGCGTGGTCTCGCTGGTCAGGCCGCACGCCGCCATGAAGTCGAGCGTCTCGGTGAGCCGGTCGGCCAGCTCCTGATAGCGCGCGCCGGCCGGGCTCTGCGCGACGAAGCCCTGGGTCCATGAATGCACGCGATGGAGATCGGCATAGCCGCCTTGCGCGAAGGCGCGCAGCAGGTTGAGCGTCGCCGCCGCCTGGCTGTAGGCCTGAACCATGCGCGCCGGATCGGGCTTGCGCGACGCCGCGGTGAATTCCATGCCGTTGATGATGTCGCCGCGATAGGCCGGCAGCGTCACGCCGTTTTGGGTTTCGGTGTCGGCGCTGCGCGGCTTGGCGAATTGCCCCGCCATGCGCGAGACCTTCACGACAGGACAGGCCGCGCCATAGGTCAGCGCCACCGCCATCTGGAGCAGGACACGGAAGGTGTCGCGGATGTTGTTGGGGTGGAATTCGGCGAAGCTTTCCGCGCAGTCGCCCCCTT
>JAGWIH010000361.1 GCA_028866355.1 Alphaproteobacteria bacterium | reverse complement strand
AAAAGCCCGAAGGACTTGCGGCGGGACCGGAGTCCCAATCCGCATGGTGGTTATACGGCGCAAATTCTCAACAAATTATTAAGTCGCGGTGACGCCTTAAGGTTGCATGGTTAATCACGCGCCGATGCGGTCGAAATAGTCGCCGATCGAGCGCGTCAGGGCGCGCGCCACTTCGGTGCGGTACGGCGGCCGGCGCAGATCCAATTCTTCGGTGCGGTTCGACAGACAGCCGATCTCGACCAAGGCCGACGGTATGTCCGGCGCCTTGAGCACCGCGAACCCGGCGGAGCGATGGCTGTTGGTCAGCATCACCACGTGCCGGCCGAGCTCGTTAACCACGTCTTGCGCGAAATGGATGGACAGATTGTTGGTCTGGCGGCGCGCGAGATCGATGAGGATGCCGTTGACCTGGGGATCGTGGGTATCGAGCTTGATGCCGCCGACCAGGTCGGCGCGGTTCTCGCTGGCGGCGAGCATCGCCGCTTCGCGATCCGATGCCTGTTCCGACAGTGTATAAACCGAGGCGCCGCGCGCGCCGCGTTCCGGCAGCGCGTCGGCATGCACCGAAAGGAACAGGTCGGCGCCGGCGGCACGCGCCCGCGCGACCCGGCCTTCGAGCGAAATGAATTCGTCGTCGCGGCGCGTCAGCTGGACGCGATAGCGCCGCGTCGCCGTCAGTTGCCGCGCCAGCTCCTGCACGGTCGGCAGCGCGATGTTCTTTTCATACGTGCCGATGACGCCGATGGCGCCCGGATCGACGCCGCCATGGCCGGCATCGAGCACGATCAGCGGCAAGCTCGACGGCGCGGCCGTCGCCGCCAGAGCGCGCTGAATGCTGGTAACGCTGACGCCCGCCGCAAGCGCGGCAATGAGCTGATTGAACCGACGGCGATCGATGGTGGCGCGCGACAAGGCCGAATCCCTTCGCTTGGCAGCGATTCCCATGGGGACGTTCAAGCACTTGGCGGTGAAAATTAGGTTAAGGCTTAGGAAATGTCCATATCTATCTGAATAGATGGAGAATTTTTAATTCCTAGCCGCGCACGTCAATGACCAGCCGGCCGCGGACGCCGCCTTTGAGAATGGTCGGCGCCAAATCCGGCAGATCGGCCAGCCGCGCGGTTTCGGTCATGGCATCGAGCTTATCGAGCGGCAGATCGCGTGCCAGCCGGGCCCAGGCTGCCTGGCGTTGCGGCACCGGGCACATCACGGAATCGATGCCGATCAAGCGCACGCCGCGCAGGAGGAATGGGATGACGGTCGCCGGCAAATCGCTGCCGCCGGCGAGACCACACGACGCGGCAGCCGCGCGGTATTTGAGCTGGGTCAGCGCCGTCGCCAGGGTCGTGCTGCCGACGCTGTCGATGCAGCCGGCCCAGCGTTCGGTATCGAGCGGCCGCGCCGGCGACTTGGCCAGCTCGGCGCGATCGATCAATGTGTAGGCGCCGAGCGATTTCAGATAATCGTGCGTTGCCGGCCGGCCCGTCGAAGCGGCGACTTGATGCCCGAGTTTCGCCAGGATCGCGACGGCGACGCTGCCCAAGCCGCCGGCGGCGCCGGTCACCAGCACCTCGCCCGCGCCGGGCTTCAGGCCGTTGTCCTCGAGCGCCATCACCGCCAGCATGGCGGTAAAGCCGGCGGTGCCAATCGCCATCGCCTGTTTGGTGCTGAGGCTGGCCGGCAAGCGCACCAACTGGCTCGCCTTGACGCGCGCCTTTTGCGCATAACCGCCCCAACTGTTCTCGCCGACGCGCCAGCCGGTGAGCACGACCTTGTCGCCTGGTTTCCATTCCGGCGACGTCGAGCTTTCGACCGTACCGGCGAAATCGACGCCCGGCACGTGCGGATATTTGCGCACCAGCTTGCCGATCCCTTGCAGGATCATGCCGTCCTTGTAATTGAGCGTCGAATATTCGACCGCGACGGTGACCTCGCCCGGCGGCAGATC
>JAGWIH010000360.1 GCA_028866355.1 Alphaproteobacteria bacterium | reverse complement strand
TCGCTTGCCGCGACGAGAATCTTCTCGCCCGGCTTGTAAACCAGCACCGACGCGACGTCGTATTCGTTCGGCAGGTCGACCATCATGCGCACCGGCTCGCCGTTGCCGCGGCCGCCGGGCAGCTTGTCGATCGCCAAGGTGTAAAACCGGCCGTTGGTGGCGAACACCAATAATTTGTCGGTGGTGAGCGCTTCCAAGGCGAAGCGCGGCCCGTCGCCTTCCTTGTAGCTGATCGTGTCGAGCTTGAGGCCGTGACCCTTGGCGGCGCGCACCCAGCCCTTGGCCGAGACCAGGACGGTGACCGGCTCGCGCTCGACCAGCGCTTCGAGCGGCACCTCGACGACCGCGGGCGCGGCAGCGATTTCGGTGCGGCGCTTGCCAAGCAGCGTCGTCGGGCCGAATTCCTTGCGCAGACCGGTCAGCTCCTCGCCGATGCGTCTCCACTGGCGCTTCTCGTCGGCGAGCAAGCCGGCGAGCTCCTTGTCCTCGGCCGAAAGCTCCTTCAACTCGGTGCGGATGGCGATCTCTTCGACCTTGCGCAAGGCGCGCAAGCGCATGTCGAGAATGGCGTCCGCCTGCAGCGAGGTCAGGTGCCAGCGCTTCATCATCCGCTCTTTGGCGTCGTCGTAATTGCGGATGAGGCGGATGACTTCGTCGATATGGAGATAGACGATCATCAGGCCCTTGAGGACCTGGCTGCGGTGCGCGATCGCTTCGCGGCGGAAGCGCGAGCGGCGCTGCAGCACCTCGCGGCGATGATCGAGGAAGGCCTGGAGCGCGTCCTTCAGATTCATCACGCGCGGCACGCCGTCCTTGTCGAGGACGTTGAGGTTGAGGGCGATGCGGGTTTCGAGCTCGGTGGCGCGGAACAGCGATTCCATCAGCACCGCCGGCTCGACGTTGCGGCTCTTCGGCTCGAGCACGAGGCGGACGATATCGGTCGATTCGTCACGAACATCCGCGAGAAGCGGCAGCTTGCGCTCTTCCAGCAGCTGCGCGATGCGCTCGATCAGCCGCGATTTCTGGACCTGATACGGAATCTCGCTGACGACGACCTGATAGGTGCCCTGACCGAGCTTCTCGGTCGTCCAGCGGGCGCGCAGGCGGAAGCTGCCGCGGCCGGTGGCATAGGCTTGGCGGATGCTGGCGGCGTCCTCGACCAGCACGCCGCCGGTCGGAAAATCCGGACCGGGCATGAGCTCGATCAGGTCGCCGATGCCGGCGCGCTTGTGCTTCACCAGGTGGATGAGCGCGTCGCACAGCTCGACGATGTTGTGCGGCGGAATGCTGGTCGCCATGCCGACGGCGATGCCCGACGCGCCGTTCGCCAGCAGGTTGGGGAACCGCGCCGGCAGCACCAGCGGCTCGTCGTTCTCGCCGTCGTAGGTCGGCCGGAAGTCGACCGTGTTCTCGTCGATGCCGGCGAGCAGCGCCTCGGCCACCTCGGTCAGGCGGCTTTCGGTGTAGCGCATCGCCGCCGGATTATCGCCGTCGATATTGCCGAAATTGCCCTGCCCGTCGACCAGCGGATAGCGCTGCGCAAAATCCTGCGCCAGACGCACCAGCGCGTCGTACACCGCAACGTCGCCGTGCGGGTGGAATTTGCCGATGACGTCGCCGACGACGCGTGCGCATTTCTTGTAGCCCGATTTCGGATCGAGCCGCAGCTGACGCATCGCATACAGCAGCCGCCGGTGCACCGGCTTGAGGCCGTCGCGCACGTCGGGCAGCGACCGCGCCATGATCGTCGACAGCGCGTAGGAGAGATACCGCTCGCTCAGCGCATCCGCGAGCGCAACGTCGCGCACCTCGCCGACGATACCGGAACCAGATTTCTTCATGCCGACTCGATTCGTTGTGCCGCTAGAGTACCGGTTCGGCGCAACACGTCAACGAAGCGCGTGCGCGCCGCCGGCATCTTGCGGCCGTGCGGATGAAACACCCGGCGATC
>JAGWIH010000359.1 GCA_028866355.1 Alphaproteobacteria bacterium | reverse complement strand
GGTCGCGGCGGCATAGGTGCGGATGGTCGTGCGCCCGAGCTCGCGCGATCGGCGGCCGACGAACTCGACCAGCGCGTGATCGTCGATGACCGGCATCGTGTTTGGCAGCATCGCCATCGTCGTGACGCCACCGGCGATGGCTGCTTCGGCGCCGGTCGCGAGCGTTTCCTGATGTTCATCGCCCGGCTCGCGCAATTGCACGCGCATGTCGATCACGCCCGGCGCCAGGCAGCTCCCGGCGCAGTCGATGACATGCACGTCGGCGCCCAATCCGTCACGCGCCAGATTCGGGCCGAGTGCCGCGATCCTGCCGTTCTCCGCCAGCAAATCGCCGGCACGGTCGACGCCGCTCGCCGGATCGAGCAGGCGGGCGTTGGTGAAGAGGGTGCGTTCGGTCATGGTGCCGCCGGCGCGCGCGCCTCGCGATTCAGGGCTTCGAGGCAGGCCATGCGGACGGCGACGCCCATCTCGACCTGTTGGCGGATCACGCTGCGGTCGATGTCGTCGGCGACCTCGGTGTCGATCTCGACGCCGCGATTCATCGGGCCCGGATGCATGATCAGCGCGTCCTCCTTGGCGACGGCGAGCTTGGCGTAGTCGAGGCCGAAGAAGTGGAAATATTCGCGGATCGACGGCACGAAGCTGCCATGCATGCGCTCGGTCTGAAGACGCAGCATCATGACGATGTCGACGCCGGTCAGGCCGCGCTTCATGTCGTGAAACACCTCGACGCCGAAGCGATCCATCGCCGCCGGGATCAAGGTCCGCGGCGCGACCACGCGCACATGCGCGCCCATGGCATTAAGCAGGTAGATGTTGGAGCGGGCGACGCGGCTATGCGAAATGTCGCCGCAAATCGCGACGATCAGGCCCTCGAGCCGGCCTTTGCGGCGGCGGATGGTCAGCGCATCGAGCAACGCCTGGGTCGGATGTTCGTGGCTGCCGTCGCCGGCATTGATCACCGCGCAATCGACTTTCTCGGCCAGCAGTTGCACCGCACCGGATTCCGCGTGGCGAACGACGATCGCATCAGGGCGCATCGCGTTCAGCGTCATCGCGGTGTCGATGAGCGTCTCGCCTTTCTTGATCGAGCTGGTTTGCGCCTGCATGTTCACCACGTCGGCGCCGAGCCGCTTGGCGGCTAGCTCGAACGAGGTGCGGGTGCGCGTCGAGTTCTCGAAGAAGAGGTTGATGACTGTGCGGCCGCGCAAGACCGCCAGCGGTGCGGCGCCACGCGGCTGATTGGCGTAGAGGTCGGCACGGTCGAGGAGATAAACGATTTCGCGGCGGGAAAGTCCCTCGATTCCCAGAAGATGGCGATGAGGGAAAGGATCGTTGGCCGCGCCGGAGTCCATTAAAGCCGGGACTATAGGTGCTGCGGCGCGGCGCGGCAAGCCGCGCGATAGCCGCGGCGAAACACCGTCATCGGTGGGGTCGACATTTCATCCATGGTCGTAGGCGCGCTCGCCGTGTGCCGCCAAATCGAGGCCTTCACGCTCGGCGTCGGCGCTGACCCGCAATCCGGTGCTGGCGGCCAATAGCTTAATGATGACGAACGTCGCTACGACAGACCAAGCAGCTGCGGCCGCAATGCCAGTGGCCTGCGCGATGAGTTGGTGGCCCATGGTCATGTCCGGCGCGTAGCCAACGCCACCCAATGCCGATGCCGTCAGGATCGCGACAAGCAGCGAGCCGACCATGCCGCCGACGCCGTGCACGGCGAAGACATCGAGCGAGTCGTCGATGCGCAGCCGCTGTTTGACAAAGCCGGTGACGTAGAAACATACGAAACCGCCAACCACGCCGATGATGAGCGCGCCGACAGGACCAATGTAACCCGATGCTGGCGTGATCGTCGCGAGCCCGGCGATCGCGCCCGTGACCAATCCAATCGAAGTCGGTTTTCCCGCGCGCAGCCATTCGATGACCATCCAGGTCAGCGATGCGGTTGCCG
>JAGWIH010000055.1 GCA_028866355.1 Alphaproteobacteria bacterium | reverse complement strand
CACCATGGCGCAGCAGGTGCCGCTGGCCGGCGCGGTGATCGTCTCGACGCCGCAGGACATCGCGCTGATGGACGCGCGCAAGGGCCTCAACATGTTCCGCAAGGTGAACGTGCCGGTCCTGGGATTCATCGAGAACATGAGTTATTTCCTCTGTCCGCATTGCGGCGAGCGTACCGAAATCTTCAGCCACGGCGGCGCGCGCAAGGAGGCAGAGAAGCTCGGCACCGAATTCCTCGGCGAGCTGCCGCTGGACGTGGCGATCCGCGAAACGTCAGACGGCGGCAAGCCGATCGTCGCCGCTCAGCCCGACAGCCCGCACGCCCAGGTCTATAAGAAAATCGCGACGCGGATTTGGGAGAAGCTCAGCGGCGCGACCGGGCACAAAGCGCCGCGGATCGTTGTGCAGTAACCCGCCTTAAGCGCGCCCCAACGCTTCCATCAGCTCGGTCCACTCGCGCTTGCTAAGTCCGCTCGATTCTTGCGTCACCTTTTCGCCGGCGAGCAGCTTCTTCACCACCGCGAGTCCGTTGGCCGAAAGGTGCGCACCGCCGAGACGGTATTGCCGGAAGGCTTCGGCAGTGATCGGGACCCACTTTTCGAGCGTTTCGATCATCGCTTCGGCATAGACGCGGATTTCGTATTGCGCATGCGCGTCGGCGCGCAGGCTCAGGAAATTGAGCAGATTGTGCAGGTCGGTTTTCCAATACCACTGCGTATAAAAGTTGAGCGATAGATTCATCCGCGCCAACTCGCGCGCGAGGCCGGTGCGTTTTTCGTCGATCGCCTTGCCGACATCGTCCTCGTTCAGCATTTCGACATAGCCGCGATAGGCGGTCTCGGCGTCGCGCTTTAACAGGTGAAGCACGCGCGCAGCCTCGTTCGGCGGCAGGACGTCGCCCCTGCCCTGGCGATTGCTCGCGGATTGCGCCGCGAGTTGTTCCGGCGCCGGCACGTAAAATTCGTTGTCGAGGATCGAATAGCGCGCCGAATATTCGTTCACGTTGGCGGTGCGATGGCGGATCCACTGCCGCGCGACGAAGATCGGCAGCTTGACGTGGTATTTGATCTCGCACATCTCGAACGGCGTCGTGTGCCGGTGGCGCATCAGATATTGGATGAGGCCACGATCCTCGGTGACCTTCTTCGTTCCCTTGCCATAGGAGACGCGCGCCGCCTGAACCACCGCGGCGTCGTCGCCCATGTAGTCGATGACGCGGACAAAACCGTGATCGAGCACGGGAATCGCTTGGTAAAGAATTTCTTCGAGACCGGGCGAGACCGCGCGGCGCGTTGGCTGGGTCTCGGCGCGTTGGCGGTCGATTTCGGCCTGTTGTTCGGGCGTCAGCGGCATGGGCGGCGACTTTAACCGCGCCGCTTCCGGCCCGCAAAGGCCGACTCGTCGCCCCTTTTGAGGGGGTGCGAAAGCGCTTATATTGAAGGTGCTGGGCAACCAGCTATGGCGATAAACAGCGTATGGAATAAGCGTTGCGGACCCGGGGGCAGTACCCGGCGCCTCCACCAGTTTCGCGGAGCCATCGTCTCCGCGCCGTCATGGGGGCGAACTAGGATCGACGCGCGTTGTAAAGGTACGTCTTTTGCCCGGCATGGTACCGCCGTTATCGGGCCAAAACCTAAGTGCGAACGATAACTCTGTCGCACTCGCTGCTTAGTCTCTAAGTAAGCGCGGTCCGGGGGGCACCGGGCAACAGAAGCCCCCCACTGATTTTCGGTTTGCGGGAGCGCGCGCGTGAAAGACCTTCTGCGTTACGACAAGATGGTCGAGGCGGCGCTCCGCGGCGTTGTGCGCGAGGCGCTAGCCCGCACCGCCGCCAACGGCCTGCCGGGCGCGCATCACTTTTACATCACCTTCAAAACCGGTTTCGACGGCGTCGAGATGCCGGCGAGCCTGCGCGCGCAACATCCCGACGACATGACCATCGTGCTCGAGCATCAATTCTGGGACCTCGACGTCGAGGAGGAACGCTTCGGCGTGACCTTGAGCTTCGCCGGCAAACCCGAACGGCTGGTGATTCCGTTCGAGGCGATCCTGTCGTTCGCCGATCCGGCGGTGAAGTTCGGCCTACAGTTCCAGCAGGTCGCCGCGGCCAACGAACAGGCCGGAGACGAGTCATCCGCGGCCGAAATACCGACGCCGCTCGAAAAACCGCGCGCGGCGAAAAGCGACAAGGCCGACAGGCGTGCCAAAGCCGACGACAAGGCCGGCGACAAGACGGCAGGCAAAAGCGCCGAAGTCCTCACCCTCGATCAGTTCCGCAAGAAGTAGCCGCCGCGCTCAGTGCGCGTTGTCGCGCGCGGCGAAGAACTGGCACCAGCCTTTCGGGCTGATGTCGCCCTGCACGAAGGCGCAGCGGTTCGGTGGCTGGAAGTTGACGCAGATCTCGCAGCGCTGCTGGCCCTTCGGGTGATCCTGGTATTTCGCCTGTTCCTTCGTCGCCTTGTCGTCGGCGCGTGCGACGCGCGTTATACCCTGCGCAGCCGACACGGCGACGGTGATCGCCGTGCCGGCCAGCAGAGTCCGGCGCGAAAACGAACTTGGACGTTTCATCGCGCCCGTGCCGCTTACTTCGCGACCAAGGATTCCTGCGCCTTGCTCACATGCCACAGCACGATGTGGTAATGCGGCTGTTCGACGCCGGGATGGCCGGCGTTGAAGTACATCGACACGTGATCGACTTTGCCGCCCGGCGCCGCCAGCGAGAATCCCTTCTGCGCATTGAAGTCGGCGATCGGGATCATGTAGATCGTGCTGACCAGCTTGCCTTTGTGGTCGTAGGCCAGGAACGGCCCGGCGGGCAGCGTCTTCGGATCGACGTAGAGCACGCCGATGCCGGGCAGGAAGTCCGGCAACTTCACGAGCGTGCTGACTTTCTTATAGGCGCCGCCGGGCGGCTCCTTGGAAACATTCTGGGCGAACGCCGGCGTGGCCACGAAAGCCAAGAGGGCGATAGCAACGAGCAGTCGACGCATGGTTCACTCCTTCGGTTTCAGATTTGCGATGGACGGATCGGAAATTGCGGCCGCGACGCCGAGGCGCGCCAAGACGCGACCCATCAGCGCATCGCAGCGCGCACCGGCGAACGGAAAGGCGTCGTCGAGGATCGAGGCGAACTCGTCGCTCAGCGCCTGGCGCAGCTGACGGTTGGCGCGATGGAAGCGGGTCTTCACCGTCTCGGCCGGAATGCCGAGCAGCGACGCGGTTTCGTCGATGCTCATCTGTTCGACCGCGCGCAGCATGAAGACGGTGCGGAAATTCGCCGGCAGCGCGTCGACCGCGCGTTCGATGACGCGCCGGATTTCGCGCCGTGCGGCGGCATTCTCGGGATTGATCATGGCGCCGATTCCGGGCAGCGCGACGACGTTTTCGGCCTGCGCCAGATCGACGGTCGGGCGGCGGCGGCGCAGCCGGCCGAGCGCCTCGTTGGCGGCGATGCGCGCGAGCCAGGTCGTCAGGCTCGCCTCGCCGCGGAATTCGTCGAGATGCGCGAGTGCACGGACGTAGGTTTCCTGCACCACGTCCTCGGCTTCGCTTTCGTCGCGCACGATGCTGCGCGCCAAACGATAGAGCCGGCGATTGTTCTGGCGCATGAGCGCGGCAAACGCCGCCGGCTCGCCGCGCCGCATCAGCGCCAGCAATTCGGCATCTGCGCCGGATTTTCCCGCGGTCTGCACCACGGCCTGTCTCCTGGTCATGAGCCCATAGATGACGGGCGGCGAAAAAGGTTCCCGGCCGTTATCTAGCGCCGGTCCGGACGCAGGAAAAACCGCAGCTTTCCTTGGGTCTTACGACACGGGGCACCGCTTGACCGAGCCGGCGTAATAGGCTCTTTCTCGACCGCCTTCCCAAATTGCGAGCACAGCATGGATGCCGCCTTCCACGAGATGTTCCCGCTGGGCGAAGACAACACGCCCTATCGCAAGCTTTCGTCCGAGCATGTCGGCACCGCCGCGTTCGGCGGCGAACGCGTCGTCACCGTGGCGTTGCCGGCGCTGACCGAATTGACGCGCCAGGCCTTCATCGATTGCCAACATCTGCTGCGGCCCGGCCACCTGAAGCAGTTGCGCGCCATCCTCGACGATCCGGAAGCCTCGGCGAACGACAAGTTCGTCGCCTTCGATCTGCTGAAGAACGCCAACATCGCTGCCGGCAAGGTGCTGCCGATGTGCCAGGACACCGGCACGGCGATCGTCATGGGCAAGAAAGGCCAGCGCGTTTGGACCGGCGGCGGCGACGAGGCCGCGATCTCGGCTGGCGTGCGCCGCACCTTTACCGAAACCAATTTGCGCTACAGCCAGGTGGCGCCGCTCGGCATGTACGACGAGGTCAACACCGGCGACAATCTGCCGGCACAGATCGAAATTTATGCCGCGGACGGCGACGCCTATAAATTCCTCTTCATCGCCAAGGGCGGCGGCTCGGCCAACAAGTCGTTCCTCTATCAACAGACCAAGGCGACGCTCAATCCGAAGGCGCTGCTCAAGTTCCTCGATGAAAAAATCCGCACCCTCGGCACCGCTGCCTGCCCGCCTTATCACCTGGCGATCGTCATCGGCGGCACGTCGGCCGAGCTGAACCTCAAGACCGTCAAGCTGGCGAGCTGCCGTTATCTCGACACGCTGCCGACGCAGGGCAACAAATTCGGCCAGGCGTTCCGCGATACCGCATTCGAGCAGGAAGTGCTGGGCCTGACGCGCGCCCTGGGCATCGGCGCGCAATTCGGCGGCAAATATTTCTGCCACGACGTGCGCGTCATCCGTTTGCCGCGGCATGGGGCAAGCCTCCCAATCGGCATCGGCGTGTCGTGCGCCGCCGACCGCCAGATCCTCGGCAAGATCACCGCCGACGGCGTCTTTCTCGAGCAGCTCGAGACCAATCCGGCGCACTACCTGCCCGAGATCGACGAGGCGAAGCTCGGCGGCGCCGTGGTGCGTGTCGATCTCAAGCAGCCGATGGCGCAAATCCGCAAGGTGCTGTCGCAGTATCCGATCAAGACGCGGCTGTCGCTGTCGGGGCCGTTGATCGTCGCGCGTGACATCGCGCACGCGAAGCTGCAGGAGAGGCTCGACCGCGGCGAAGGCCTGCCGCAATACGCCAAGGACCATCCGATCTATTACGCCGGGCCGGCGAAGACGCCGCAGGGTTATGCCTCGGGCTCGTTCGGCCCGACGACTGCCGGCCGCATGGATTCGTACGTCGAGGCGTTCATGGCGGCGGGCGGCAGCTTCGTCACGCTGGCCAAAGGCAATCGCGGCACCGAGGTGCGTGACGCCTGCAAGAAGCACGGCGGCTTTTACCTCGGATCGATCGGCGGGCCGGCGGCGCGCCTGGCGCAAGACTGCATCAAAAAGGTCGAGGTGGTGGAGTATCCCGAACTCGGCATGGAGGCGGTGTGGCGCATCGAGGTCGAGGATTTCCCCGCATTCATCGTCATCGACGACAAGGGCAACGACTTCTTCGCCAAGCTGGCGTAAGCCGGATACAGATCTAGGACCGACGCGTGGCAGAAACCATCGATCTTGCCGCCTTGGTGCGCGGCAGCAAGGCGCAGTGGGATGCTTTCGTCCGGCGTTACGCCGGACTGATCGTGTCGGCGGTGCGCAGCCAGGCGCGCGACGCCGGCGAGGTCGAGGACCTGGTGCAGGAGGTTTTCGTCCGGCTGTGCAAGGACGGCTACCGCCTCCTCAAGACTTACGATCCGGCGCGCGCGGGCCTGTCGACCTGGCTGACCATCGTGGCGCGTTCGACCGCGCGCGACATCCTGCGCCGCCGCCAGCCGCAGACCACCCCCTACGAGGCGGTGCCGGAATCGGCGCTGGCGGTCACTGCCGAACCGACCGAACGGATCAAGCTGCCGGACGGGCTGCTGTCGCCCCGTCAGAAACTGATCCTGACCATGCTTTACGACCGGGACATGGAAGTGGCCGAAATCGCCGCCGCCCTCAAGGTCGATCCGCAAACGATTCGCAGCACCCACCACAAGGCGATGCTGAAGCTGCGGGAGCATTTTGCCCCCGAAAACGCCGCAAAACCGGGGCCCGGACGGGGATGAATTGGCGCAATCATGCCTAAATTGAGCAGGAGATCATTATGAGCGAACCGAGGGACATGGAACCGGCCGCTTTGGCCGCCCTCTGGCGCCGTTTCCGCGCGCTTGACCGCATCGAGCGGGATAAGGCTGTGGACGACGCGGACATCGCGCTCGGCCTGGCGGCTTATGCCGACGGCCGGCTGAGCGAAGCCGCGTCCGCGCCGATCGAGACGTGGCTGGCCGCGCATCCCGAGACGCTGGACGATGTTATCGCTGCCCGCCACGCCGCCGACGTGACCGTCTCGCAGCGTGTCATCGATCGCGCCGCTTCGCTGGTGGCCGGCGATTCGTCCGATGGCCGCATCGTACCCTTCCGCCCGTCGCCGGCGATCCGGAGTTGGCGCGTGCATGTGGCCCGGATCGCCGTGGCGGCCTGTCTGGTGCTGACGGGCCTTGCCGGATTCACGCTCGGCTCCGGCGCCTACGACAATCTGTTCTCGTCGTCTTCGGTGACCGGCGATACAGTCGATCAACCGACGAGCTTCTTCTCGACCGAGGACGGAGCGATATGAGCACCAATGAGATCGCCGACCGCGCCCCGAAGCGGCGGCGCGGCGTCGTCATCGCGCTCGTCGTGTCGCTCGTCTTCAACGTGTTCTTCGTCGCCGGCTTGATCGGGCATCTCGTTTTCCGTGCCGAATTCGGGCACCCGCCGATGGGTCCGATCCCGCGATTCGAGCGCGCCAGCCACGAAATGGATTTGAGCGGCGCTCAACGCACCGCCTTCGACGGCATGATCGCGACCTTGCGTCAGCATCGCCGGGAAACGTTCCAGAAGAACCGCCCGCTGTTCGACCAAATTTGGGATCAACTCGCCAAGCCGCAGCCGGACGAGAAAGTGATCGCCGATCTGCTCGCCCAGGCCGACGCCAATCATCTCGCGTTTCAGAAAACGGCGACCGCAGCGATGGAATCCTTCCTGGCGACTCTGGCGCCGCAACAGCGCGCGCAGTTCGCCGATCTCGCCAAGTGGCCGAACCCGGTTCCGCCGCATCCCTGACGTTGACGGGCGTGGCTTGACCGCTCCTGCCCGCCTGACTATCCCCTAGAGTCAGGCCCCCAGAATCGAGAGGGGAGGCAGGCCATGGCGAAAGACGCGACGCGCACCGAGCGCGACAGCATGGGCCCGGTCGCGGTGCCGTCGGCGCGGCTTTGGGGCGCGCAGACGCAGCGTTCGCTCGAGAATTTTCGCATCGGCGGCGAGCGCATGCCGCTGGCGCTGATTCACGCCTTCGGCATCCAGAAACAGGCCGCGGCCGAAGCCAATGTCGACATCGGCGCGCTCGACAAGAAACGCGGGCGCGCGATCGCGGCGGCGGCCGCGGCAGTCGGGCGCGGACGGTACGACGACGAATTTCCGCTGGTGGTCTGGCAGACGGGTTCCGGCACCCAGACCAACATGAACGCGAACGAGGTGATCGCGGCGCTCGCCAACGAAGCGCTGGGCGGCAAACGCGGCGCCAAGGCGCCGATCCATCCCAACGATCACGTCAATATGAGCCAGTCATCGAACGACAGCTTTCCGACGGTGATGCATATCGCGGCGGCGCTCGAAATTCGTGATCGGCTAATGCCCGGACTCAAACAGCTTGAACGCGCGCTCAACACCAAGGCGCGGGCGTTTGCCCGAATCGTCAAGATCGGCCGCACCCATCTCCAGGATGCGACGCCGCTGACGTTGGGCGCCGAGTTCGGCGCCTATGCGCATCAGGTGACAACGGGCGTGGCGCGCGTCGAAGCCTGTCTGCCGCGGCTTTATGCCGTGGCGCAGGGCGGCACGGCCGTCGGCACCGGCCTCAATGCACCCAAGAAATTCGCCGCCGCGTTCGTCAAACGCCTCAAGGCGGCGACCCGCCTGCCCTTCGTGTCGGCGCCGGACAAATTCGAGGCGCTGGCGGCGCACGATACCCTGGTGGAGCTGTCGGGCGCGCTCAACGTCATCGCCGCGTCGCTGATGAAGATCGCCAACGACATCCGGCTGATGGGCTCGGGACCGCGCTGCGGCCTGGGTGAGTTGCATCTGCCCGAGAACGAGCCGGGTTCGTCGATCATGCCGGGCAAGGTCAACCCGACACAGTGCGAGGCGGTGACCATGGTGGCCGCGCAGGTGATGGGCAATCACGTCGCCATCTCGATCGCCGGCAGCCAGGGGAATTTCGAGCTCAACGTCTTCAAGCCGGTGATCATCTACAACCTGCTGCAATCGATCCGCTTGATCGGCGACGCCGCGGCGAGCTTCGCGGCGAATTGCGTCGACGGTATCGATGCCGACCTCGCGCGCATCGACGAGCTCCTCAATCGCTCGCTCATGCTCGTCACCGCTTTGAGCCCGCATATCGGCTACGACAAGGCGGCCGAAGTGGCGAAGAAGGCGCTCAAGGACGGCACGACGCTGCGCGAGGCGGCGATTGCCCTGGGGCATGTCAGCGGTTTGGATTTCGACCGTTGGGTCGACGCCGAGGCGATGGCTGGACCGCGCTGATGGCCGGACCGGTGCGCAAGCGCTCGGTGACCATCGCCGGGCATTCGACCAGCCTGACGCTCGAGGAGCCGTTCTGGCGCGAGCTGCGCGTGCTCGCAGCCAAGCGTGGCCAATCAATCAATGCCCTGGTCGCCGAGGTCGACGCCAAGCGCGACGGCAACCTGTCGAGCGCGTTGCGGCTTCTGGTGCTCGAAAGCTACCGCAGCGGCGAGCTGAGCCATGGCTGAGCCGGTCAATCTCAACCGCTTCCGCAAGGCGAAGCGTCGCGCCGATGCGCAGAAACAGGCGGCGGAAAACCGCGTCGCCTTCGGTCGCACCAAGGCCGAACGCGACATCGAGCGGCTAAAGACGGAAAAAGCCACGCACGCGCTCGACCAAAAGCGGATCGATCGCGAGGATGATTGCTAGGGCCGTTGCCGATGAATAGGACACGCCGCGGAGATCGCGATGTACCTGCCTGACAATTTCAAAGAGACCGACGTCGGCGTGCTGCACGACACGATCCGGCGGATCAAGTTCGGCACGCTGGTGACGTTCGGGCCGGACGGTCTGGTCGCGAGTCATGTGCCGATGCTGATCGACCCCGAACCCGCGCCGTTTGGAACGCTCAGCGGCCACGTCGCGCGCGCCAATCCGCATTGGCGCGAGGCATCGTCGGATACGCCGGCGCTGGCGATCTTTCTCGGACCCAATACCTACGTCTCGCCGTCCGCGTACGCGACCAAACGCAAGACCGGCAAGGTGGTGCCGACGTGGAATTACGTCGCCGTCCACGCCTATGGGCCGCTGCAATTCTATGACGATGCCGACCGCCTGCTGCAATTGGTGACCCGGCTCACGGATACGCACGAGACAGGTCGGCCCAATCGCTGGCATGTCAGCGACGCGCCGGCGGACTACACGCGCAGCATGCTGAAGGCGATCGTCGGCTTCGAGCTGCCCATCGCGCGGCTCGAAGGCAAATGGAAGATGAGCCAGAACCGGCCGGCCGAGGATGTGCCCGGCATCGTCGACGCGCTGTCGCGCGAAAGCGATACCGCGGCCGACGTCGCACGCATCGTCGCCGAGCGGAACAAGGATCGGCGGTAGCGCCGATTACGGTCCGAGCTCGGCGCGATAAAGCGCCAGCGTCTCGGCGTCGAAACAGCAGAACATCACGCGCGCGACCGCGGTCGAACGGGCGGTGAAGGCACGGGTTTCTGTCACGGCGATGCGGCAGGCGCGGTCGCGCGGAAAGCGGTAGACACCGGTCGAGATCGCCGGAAATGCGATCGAGCGGATACCGTGCTGCGCCGCGAGGGCAAAACACGCGCGATAGCAACCGGCGAGCAGCGCATCCTCGCCGCGTGCTCCGCCATGCCACACCGGGCCAACGGCATGAACGACATGGCGCGCCTTCAGCCGATGGCCGCCGGTGATGCGCGCCTCGCCGGTTGGACAGCCGCCAAGCTTTCGACATTCCTCGAGCAGGCCGGGACCGGCCGCGCGATGAATGGCACCATCGACCCCGCCGCCGCCAAGCAGGCTCTCGTTCGCGGCATTGACGATGGCGTCGAGTGCCAATGCGGTGATGTCGCCTTGGATGGCTTCGATCGTCGCCACGGCGGTCAATTCAGGCGCAGGATCTTGCCCGGATTCATGATGTTGTCCGGGTCGAGCGCACGCTTCACCGCGCGCATTGCCGC
>JAGWIH010000054.1 GCA_028866355.1 Alphaproteobacteria bacterium | reverse complement strand
GCAAACGGATGAATGGTGATCCGCGTCATGCCGAGCGCGTCGGCCACCTGACAGGCGTGCTGGCCGCCGGCGCCGCCGAAACAGTAGAGCGTATATTCGGTAACGTCGTAGCCGCGTTCGATCGAAATCTGCTTGATCGCGTTGGCCATGTTCTCGACCGCGATCTGGACGAAGCCGTCCGCGACCTCGGCCGGCGAGCGGCAGTTGCCGGTGGCGCGCTCGATGGTTTCGGCCAGCGCCGCGAATTCGCGTTCGACGATGGCGCGATCGAGCGGCTGATCGCCGTTTTGCCCGAAGACACGCGGGAAAAACTGCGGCTGGATCTTGCCGAGCATGACGTTGCAATCGGTCACCGTGAGCGGTCCGCCGCCGCGATAACACGCTGGTCCAGGAACGGCGCCGGCGGAATCCGGTCCGACGCGATAGCGCGCGCCGTCGAACGAACACACCGATCCGCCACCGGCGGCGACGGTGTTGATCTGCATCATCGGCGCGCGCAACCGCACGCCGGCGACCTGCGTCTCGAAGCTGCGCTCGTATTCGCCGGCGTAATGCGACACATCGGTCGAAGTGCCGCCCATGTCGAAGGCAATGATCTTGTCGAAGCCGGCAGCCAAAGCGGTGCGCGCGGCACCGACGATGCCACCCGCCGGGCCGGACAGGATCGCGTCCTTGCCCTGAAAGCGGTACGCGTCGACGAGGCCGCCGTTCGATTGCATGAAGAACAGGCGCACGCCGCCGAGTTCGGCGGCCACGCGATCGACGTACCGGCGCAGGATCGGCGACAGATAGGCGTCGACCACGGTCGTGTCGCCGCGGCTCACCATCTTCATCAGCGGACTGACGGCGTGGCTGGCCGAGACCTGTGCGAAGCCGACGCGGCGCGCAACCTCAGCGACGGCGCGTTCATGCGCCGGATAACGATAGCCGTGCATGAACACGATCGCGGCGCTGTTGCAGCCAGAGGCACGCGCGACACGCAGGTCAGAAGCGATTTGGTCGAGATCCGGCGGGCGCAGCACAGTACCTTCTGCCGTCACCCGCTCGTCGACTTCGATCACCCGCTCGTAGACCAGATCGGGCAGAACGATGCGGCGCTCGAACAGCTTGGGCCGGTTTTGGTAGCCGATGCGCAACGCATCGCCGAAGCCCTTGGTGATGATCAAGACGGTGCGTTCGCCTTTGCGCTCGAGCAGCGCGTTAGTCGCGACCGTGGTGCCCATCTTGACTGCATCGATGGCGCCGTCCGGCAATTTCGTCTCCAGCGTGACGCCGAGAATCGCGCGAATGCCCGCCACCGCGGCGTCGGCATAGCGGCCGGGATTTTCGGATAGCAGCTTGCGGGTGACGAGCGTGCCGTCCGGCCGGCGCGCTACGATGTCGGTGAACGTGCCGCCGCGGTCGATCCAGAATTGCCAGCCCGCCATCGGCGCGCGGCGGATGTCAGTGGTGGCTGGAGCCGTGCCCGTGCGGTGCGGCGGCGCCCGCTTCGCCGTGATCGCCGCGGCCCGGGATGGCGAGCAGGCAGAACGCAATCAACGCACTGCCGAGAACAAAGAATAACAACGAGATCGCGAAAGACATGTCGGCCTCCATAAGCAAGGAGATCATGGCCGTTGACGAGGCTTTCCGCTAGGCTTTCACGCCGCGGCCATGCAGATCGTCGAGCGTCCCTCGCCCAACCACGACGCCCGCACGGGCGCCGTCGACATGCTGATCCTCCATTACACCGGCATGGCCGACCAGGCAGCGGCGTTGGCGTGGCTGACCGATCCGGCGGCCAAAGTCAGCGCGCATTATCTGATCGGCGAGGACGGCGCGGTGTTCCGCTTGGTGCCGGAAGAGCGGCGCGCCTGGCACGCCGGCGTGTCGTATTGGCGCGGTCGCAGCGATATCAATGGCGCTTCGATCGGTATCGAGCTGGTCAATCCCGGCCACGAGTTCGGCTACCGCAACTTTCCGTCGGCCCAGATGGAGGCGCTTGCCGCGCTCGCCGGCGATATCCGGCGGCGACACCACATTCCTGATCGCTGCGTGCTGGGCCACTCCGACGTCGCGATCGGCCGCAAGCAGGATCCTGGCGAGCGTTTCGACTGGCAGTGGCTCGCGCGCCGCGGCGTCGGCCTGTGGCCCGATTTCGCCGGCGCGCCGAAACCCGCCGACGCGATCACGCCGTTCCAGCGCGACCTCGCCAAATTCGGCTACGACTGTCCGCAGAGCGGCGTTCTCGACGAGGCGACGCGGGCGACCGTGCGCGCCTTCCAACTGCATTTTCGGCCGCAGCGCTGCGACGGCACGGCCGACGACGAGACAAGGCGGCGCGCGGTGGTGCTCGCCGCGATGGTGGTTTGACTTCGGCCGCGTCACCCCATCTTATGCCTGTACCAGACGGCCGGATGGCTGCTCCCCGTCGCAAGACGGGGGGAGGAAAGTCCGGGCTCCACGGAAACACGGTGCCGGGTAACGCCCGGCGGGGGCGACCCCAGGGACAGTGCCACAGAAACACACCGCCTAAGCCCTTCGGGGCCGGCAAGGGTGAAATGGTGCGGTAAGAGCGCACCGCGTCGCCGGTAACGGCGACGGCAGGGCAAACCACACCGGGAGCAAGACCAAGTAGGGACGGCACGCCCCGTAAGTCCTTGGATTTGCGGGACAAGGCGGGTTTCCGAGGCCGCCGTCCGGGTCGGTCGCGCGAGGCGTCCGGTAACGGACGTCCCAGATGAATGGCCATCCCCTGCGCAAGCGGGGACAGAACCCGGCTTACAGGCCGTCTGGTATTTTAGCCATTATGTTCTTGATACGTTCAGGTTTTTACAAGTAATAGCGCGTGGGTCTTTAAGCCAACGCGAATCGAATACCGAGGGGTATGAAATTTGACCTCGAAACAATCGCTAACTTACGGATTTATACGGGAAAATCATTTGACCACCCATTTAATCCCATGCTATCCCATGCAGTCCCATAATCGAGCCTGCGCCGCCGCTTTGCAGGTCTCCGGGACGTCGGCGCCAAAGGGGCGCGGGGGCGCCGTTTCGGGAGCGAAGCGTTGGCGGTTTTTCTTTCGACCTACGTCAACAAGATCGACCGCAAGGGCCGGATTTCGGTGCCGGCGGCGTTTCGCGCCGCGCTGACGCCGGTCAGCACCAAAAGCATCGTCGTCTATCGCGCCGTGAAGCTGACGGCGATCGAGGCCATTGGTCTCGACCGCGCCGAGGACTTGTCGCGCCGCATTGATCGCCTGCCAGAACTGTCCGACGAACGCGATGCCTTGTCGGCGATCCTCGGCGAGTTGCGGCCGCTCGACTTCGACGGCGAAGGCCGCATCGTGCTGCCGAGCGATCTCGTCCGCCACGCCAACCTGACGACGGCAGCCGTCTTCGTCGGCTGCGGCCCGACGTTCCAAATCTGGGAGCCCGAACGCTTTCGTCAGCACCAGGAAGAGATGCGCGCGCGCATCCGCGAACGCGGTCTGACGCTGCCACCGGGCGAGCCGCAATGACCGCGCCCCATGTTCCTGTCCTGCTCGCCGAAATGGTCGCCGCGCTGATGCCGCGCGACGGGGCGCTGTACCTCGACGGCACGTTCGGCGCCGGCGGCTACAGCCGCGCGCTGCTCGACGCCGCGTCGTGCCGCGTCGTCGCCTTCGACCGCGACCCGGCAGCGGCCAAGGCGGCGGCCGCACTCGCGGCGCCCTATCGCGACCGGCTGACGCTGATCGAAGGGCGGTTTTCCGAAATGGAATCGCTCCTCAAGCCGCTCGGTGTCGACGCAGTGTCGGGCGTGGTGCTCGATCTCGGCGTGTCGTCGATGCAGCTCGACGATGCTGCACGTGGCTTTTCGTTCCGCGCCGATGGACCGCTCGACATGCGCATGTCGCAATCTGGCGAAAGCGCTGCCGATCTGGTCAATCGTCTGTCCGAAACCGAACTGGTTCAGATCATCCGTGATTTCGGCGAAGAGCGTTTTGCCCGCCGCGTCACGCGCGCCATCCTCGCGGCCCGCAAGACTGCACCGATCACCCGGACCGGCGAGCTAGCCGCTCTTGTCCGCCGCTCGGTTCCGCCGTCGGGCACGATCGATCCGGCGACGCGCACGTTCCAGGCGCTACGCATCGCCGTCAACGACGAGCTCGGCGAGCTCGATCGCGGGCTGATCGCCGCCGAGCGGCTGCTCGCGCCAGGCGGCCGGCTGGCGGTGATTTCGTTCCATTCGCTCGAAGATCGCCGCGTCAAATCCTTCCTGCGCGTCCGTTCGGGCCATGCACCGCGCGGCACCCGGCATCTACCGGCGGCCCGCGAGCGCGAACCAAGCTTCCGTCTGTTGACGCCGAAGCCGGTGACGCCCTCGTCGGCCGAACTCGCGCTCAATCCGCGTGCGCGGTCGGCCCGGCTGCGGACCGCCGAGCGCACTACGGCGCCCGCCTGGGGAGAAGCCGCATGATCCGGCTGAGCACGATCCTCTGGACGCTGGCGGTGGTGATCGCCGGCTATGCGATGTTCCAGGTTAAGTTCCACGTCGCCAAACTCGACGACGAGCTGACGCGGCTCAACCATCAGATTGCGGTGACCCGCGAAGAGACCCGCGTGTTGGCCGCCGAATGGACGCTGCTTGACGATCCACAGCGGCTCGACCAGCTCAACGGCGTTTCGCTGAAATTGCAGCCCGTCGTACCGGCGCAGATCGTGCAGCCGGCGCAGCTCAATCAGATCCCCATGCGCAGCGCGCCGGCGGCGACGCCGCCGCAAGTCGCCAGCGCGAGGGCGCGATGAAGCGTCCGCCCGACGCTGTCAGGGACGATCCTTGCCGGCCTCGCCACTTCCGGCCACAAGCCAGCGCGTCGGCGCCCCCCGAAGGAACGGCGCAAACCTCGATTGAACTCAGCCATACCCGCCTGCTGATCACCGGCGCATTGTTCGTGCTGGCGTTCTTGGTGATCGGCGCACGGCTGGTCGAAGTCGCGGGTTTCAAGGCTGGCGACGTTCGCCTCGCCCACGGTCATGCCACCGTGAAGCCGGTCGTGGCGCGCGCCAACATCATCGACCGCAACGGCGTGATGCTGGCAACGACGCTTCAAGCGCCGTCGCTGTTCGCCAATCCGAAACTGATCGACGACAAGCGCGCCACGGCGCGTCAACTCGCCGCGATCCTGCACGAGCTGACGGAAAGCGAAATCTACGCCCGACTCGACACCGACAAGAGCTTCGTCTGGCTCGACCGCCGGTTAACACCCCAGCAAGAAAGCGCCGTCAACGCGCTCGGCGTTCCCGGTTTGCAGTTCCAGGGCGAAGGCAAGCGCGTCTATCCCGAAGGCGCATTGACGTCGGAAGTCGTCGGTTACGTCGGCGTCGATGACAACGGATTGGCTGGTATCGAGCATAGCTTCGACCAGACGCTGAAACACAGCGACCAACCGGTGCAGCTGTCGGTCGACGTGCGCCTGCAATATATCCTGCGCAGCGAGATCGCACGCCAAGTCGCCGAATTCAAAGCCATCGGCGCCGCCGGCCTGATCATGAACGTACACACTGGTGAGATTCTAGCGCTGGTGTCGTTGCCCGATTTCGACCCGGCCAATCCGGGCATCGCCAGCCCGGCGCAGCTTTTCAATCGCGCGACGCTCGGCACATACGAAATGGGCTCGGTGCTCAAGATTTTTAACACGGCGATGGTGCTCGACGATGGCGTCGTAACTCTCGCCTCGACGTTCGACGCCACCAAGCCGCTCGCGGTCAGCCGCTTCGTCATCCACGACGACGAGCCGAAGAAGCGTTGGTTGAGCGTGCCTGAGATCTTCGAATACTCGTCCAATATCGGGTCGGCGCGCGAAGCCGCCGAAGCCGGCGCCGACCGGCAGCGCGAGTTCCTGACACGGCTCGATCTGTTGCATCCGCCGGCTTTCGAGCTTCCCGAAGGAACGCCGCTCTATCCCACCCCGTGGCGGCCGATCAACGTCATGACGATCGCCTTCGGTCACGGCATCTCGATCAGCCCATTGCAGCTCGCCGCCGGCGCAAGCGCGATCGCGAACGGCGGCATCTATTATCCGCCGACCATTATCAAGCGGCCCGACGGGATATCGCCCGACGGCCGCCGCGTGGTTTCGACGACGACTTCGACCGAGATGCGCCAACTAATGCGGTTGGTCGTTGAAGGCGGCACCGGCAAGTTCGCCGGCGGCTCGGGCTATCTCATCGGCGGCAAGACCGGAACCGCCGAAAAGGATGCGGCCGGCCGTTACGAGACGCACAAGCTGTTGTCGTCGTTCGTCGGCGTCTTCCCCATCAACGACCCGAAATTCCTCGTCCTGGTGATGCTCGACGAGCCGCATGGCGACCGCAGCACGGGCGGCTTCGCAACCGGTGGCATGGTTGCCGCCCCGGCGGTCAAACGCATCGTCATGCGCATGGCGCCGATCGTTGGAATCCACCCGGTGGACGAAAATTCGCCCGAAATTCGCCGTTCTCTGATGGTCGGCTTGCCCAGCCCGCAGGGACGGAAACTTGCGGCTAACTGAGATCATGGACGGCGGATCGCGCCCGCACCGCGACGCGCCAACGATGGGCGATCCCGAGATTTGTGGCCTGACTTCTGATTCCCGCGACGTGAAGCCCGGTTATTTGTTCGCCGCATTGGGCGGCGCGCACGAACACGGCCGCCGTTATCTCGGCGATGCACTCGCCCGCGGAGCGACCGCAATCCTCACCGACGAAGCGCCGCTCGAGGAGCCGGTTGCCGTGCCGGTGATCGCCGACCGGAATCCTCGCCGCCGGTTCGCACGCATGGCCGCGCGCTTTTACGCGCCGCAGCCGTCGACCATTGCCGCGGTGACCGGCACCAACGGCAAAACGTCGGTCGCGGTTTTCACGCGACAGATTTGGGCGGCCCAAGGACTCAAGGCGGCCAGCGTCGGCACCATCGGCCTCGTTGCACCCGGCATAATCCGGCCGGGCGCGCTCACCACGCCGGATCCGGTCAAGCTGCATGAAATCCTGCATGACCTCGTGCAGGCCGGCATCGAACACGTCGCTCTGGAAGCATCGTCGCACGGCCTCGATCAGTTCCGCCTCGATGGCGTGACGCTGGCGGCGGCGGCCTTCACCAACCTGACGCGCGACCATCTCGATTATCACGGTGACATGGCGCATTACTTCGCCGCCAAGCGGCGATTGTTCGCCGAATTGCTTCCGGCGTCAGCCGTCGCCGTCATCAACATCGATGACAAGGCCGGCCGCACGCTGGTCGACGTCGCCAAGGCACGCGGTCAGCGCGTGATCGCCTTCGGCATGGCGCCAGACGCCGAGCTCAGGTTGACGGCCGCCACGCCGACCGCGCGCGGCCTAGCAATCGAGATTGCTGCCTCTGGCGCACCGTCACGGCAACTCGAAATGCCGCTGCTCGGAACCTTTCAGGCGATGAATGCGCTTGCGGCAGTCGGTCTCGCGATCGCCACTGGAACGCCACCGGACACCGCGCTCGACGCTCTGCCGCGCCTCGAAGGCGTGCCCGGCCGCATGGAACTCGCCGCGACGCACCCCGCCGGCGCACCGTTGATCGTCGATTACGCGCACACGCCCGACGCGCTTGAGACCGCGCTGATGGCGCTGCGGCCGCACACCACGAAGCGGCTGATCGTTGTCTTCGGCTGCGGCGGCGATCGCGACACCGGCAAGCGGCCACAGATGGGCGCCATCGCCGCGCGGCTCGCCGATATCGCTATCGTCACTGACGACAACCCACGGTCGGAAGATCCGGCGGCGATCCGCCACGCCATTCTCGCCGCCTGTCCCGGCGGACGCGAAATCGGCGACCGCCGCGCCGCCATCCGCGCCGCCGCCAAATTGCTCCAAGCCGGCGACGTGCTGCTCATCGCCGGCAAAGGCCACGAAAGCGGCCAGATCGTCGGCGTGCGCACGCTGCCCTTCGATGACCGCATCGAAGCCCGCGCCGCGGTCGGAGGCGCCGCATGAGCGCGCTGTGGACTGCCGCCGACGCCGCCGCGGCAACCGGCGGCACCAATACCGGCGCCTGGAGCGCGCAAGGCATATCGATCGACAGCCGGTCGTTGTCGCCCGGCGATCTGTTCGTCGCGCTCAAGGGTCCGAAATACGACGCCCACGAATTCACGACGGATGCCTTCGCCAAAGGCGCGGCCGCGGCAATGGTCGCCAAGACCTTGACCAGCGTGGCGAAACCGTTGCTGGTCGTCGGCGACACGCAAACGGGCCTCGAGGATCTCGGCCGGGCCGCGCGCGCCCGCACCGGCGCCAAAGTCATCGGTGTCACCGGCAGCGTCGGCAAGACCGGAACCAAGGAGGCGCTACGCCACGCGCTTGAGCGCCAAGGCGCGACGCATGCGTCGGCCGGCAGTCTCAATAACCAGTGGGGCGTGCCGCTGTCGCTCGCGCGCATGCCGCGCGAGACGGCCTACGGCGTTTTCGAGATGGGCATGAACCATCCCGGCGAGATCGACAAGCTGACGCGCCTGGTCCGGCCCGACGTCGCCGTGATCACTACGGTCGAGCCGGCCCATCTCGGATTCTTTCCGTCGGTCGAAGCGATCGCCGACGCCAAGGCCGAAATCTTCAACGGCATGGACGCGCGCGGCACCGCCGTCCTCAATCGCGACAATCCGCATTTCGACCGTCTCGCGGCGCGCGCCACGGCTGCCGGTGTCGGCCGCATCGTCGATTTCGGCGCCCATGCCGACGCGGCAGTGCATCTCATCGATTGCCACCTGCACGCCAGCGCCAGCGCGGTTACCGCGTCGGTGCTAGGCGAGATCGTCGACTATTGCCTGGCGTTGCCTGGTCGACATTGGGTGATGAACAGCCTCGCCGTTCTGGCCGCCGTGCACGCCGCCGGCGGCGATATCGGCACCGCGGCGGCGACAATGGCGACGCTTGAACCGATGGCGGGACGCGGCTCGCGGCGCAAGATCGCGGCCGCCGGCGGCGAAGCACTGCTGATCGACGAAAGCTATAACGCCAGTCCGGCGTCGATGCGCGCGGCCATCGCGGTGCTTGGCGCGACGCGGCCGGAAAGCGGTGGCCGGCGCATTGCCGTGCTCGGCGACATGCTCGAATTGGGCGCCGATGCCATGCGGCTGCACGCCGAACTTGCCGATCCACTGCGCGACGCCAACGTCGATTTGGTCTTCACGGTCGGCGAGGCGATGCGCGCGCTTTACGACGTGCTGCCGGCGCGGCGACGCGGCGCCCACGCGACGACCGCTCCCGCGATGGCAGACGCCATCGTGAATCGGCTCAAGACCGGCGATGTCGTCATGGTCAAGGGCTCGTACGGCAGCCGCATGCGCGATGTGATCGCGCGCCTGTCGACGGCGCCCGAGACGGCGAGGCACTGAGCGATGCTGTACCTGTTACTGGCGCCGTATTCCGAACATTTCGTGGCGTTCAACCTGTTCCGCTACATCACCTTCCGCTCGGGTGGCGCGGTGGTGACTGCGCTGGTCATCAGCTTCATCTGCGGCCCGTCGATCATCGCCTGGCTGCGCTCTAAGCAAGCGCATGGTCAGCCGATCCGCACCGACGGGCCGGAAAGCCATCTGCTGACCAAGAAGGGCACGCCCACGATGGGCGGGTTCCTGATTCTGCTGGCGATCACCGGCTCGACGCTGCTCTGGGCCGATCTGAGCAATCCCTATATCTGGGTGACGTTGTTCGTCACCGTCGGCTTCGGCGCGGTCGGCTTCTTCGACGATTATCGCAAGCTGACCCGCCGCTCGCACAAAGGGCTTTCGAGCAAAACAAAATTCCTGATCGAACTCGCGATCGGCGCCGTCGCCGCCTATGCCGTCGTACTGATCACCCATCCGCCGCTCGGCAGTTCGTTGGCGGTGCCGTTCTTCAAGGGCGTGCTGCCCGATCTCGGTTGGTTCTTCCTGGTCTTCGCCGCCTTCGTGATTGCCGGTGCATCGAACGCGGTCAATTTGACCGACGGCCTCGACGGCCTCGCCATCGTGCCGGCGATGATCGCTGGCGGCTGCTTCGCGCTGATCTCGTATCTCGTCGGCAATCTCGTTTTCGCCAACTATCTCCAGCTTTGGCACATCGCCGGTGCTGGCGAGCTTGCCGTGTTCTGCGGCTCGCTGGTTGGCGCCGCGCTCGGCTTCCTCTGGTTCAATGCGCCGCCGGCGATGGTGTTCATGGGCGACACCGGCTCGCTCGCGATCGGCGCCGCGCTCGGCATCGTCGCCGTCATCACCAAGCACGAGCTCGTCCTGGTGATCATCGGCGGCCTGTTCGTGCTCGAGACGGTTTC
>JAGWIH010000053.1 GCA_028866355.1 Alphaproteobacteria bacterium | reverse complement strand
CGATGCAGCGTCTGCGCCCGGAACAGCAGCTCGCCGAACGGCAAATCGTAGAGCGCGGCAATCTCGTTCCGCGTCCAATCGTGCCGGATGTCGTGCCGTTCGGCGTCCTTCGGCATTTCCGCCCCTTCCGGTCTTGCTTTCATGCGATGCCGGGTTAAGGCTACAAGGACCCAGCGTCAAGCGAAAGCTCCCGTGACCGCGCTCGATCAATTCGCCGCCCAGAAACTGCGTGACATCGAAGCGCGACGGCTGCGCCGCAGCCTGATCGACACGGCGCGCACCGACGGCATCCACGTGCTGCGCAACGGACGGCGGCTGGTCTCGTTCTCGTGCAACGACTATCTCAACCTGTCGCATCATCCGCAGGTCAAGGCGGCGGCGAGCGCGGCGCTCGAACGCTATGGCACCGGCGCCGGCGCATCGCGTCTGGTCACCGGCAATCATCCGCTTTTCGCCGCGCTTGAGTCGCGCCTGGCGCAACTCAAAGACGCGGAAGCCGCCTGCATCTTCGGCTCCGGTTATCTCGCCAACGCCGGCATCGTTCCGGCGCTGATCGGCCGCGACGATCTGGTGTTGATCGACGAGCTCGCGCATGCCTGCCTGTGGGCGGGCGCGCGGCTGGCGCGCGCCAACGTCCTGGCCTATCGCCACAACGACGTCGAACAAGCGGCGGCGCTGCTCGCGGAATTCCGGCCGCAACATGCCAACGTGCTGATCGCGACCGACGGCGTGTTCTCGATGGACGGCGATCTGGCGCCGCTGCCGGACCTTGCCGTCGTGGCGGCGCGTCACGACGCCTGGCTGATGGTCGACGATGCGCACGGGCTCGGCGTCGTTGGCGACGGCCGCGGCGCGCGGTTCGCGCACGCCGCGCTCCCCGACATTCCGCTGCAAATGGGCACGCTGTCGAAAGCCGTCGGTGGCTACGGCGGCTATCTGTGCGCGTCGCGCCCCGTCATCGACCTGATCACGAACCGCGCCCGCAGCTTCGTCTACTCGACTGGCTTGCCGCCCGCGACGGTGGCCGCGGCCAGCGCCGCGCTCGATATCATCGCGCGTGATCCCGATCTGACAGCGAAGCCGCTGTGCAATGCGCGCCGCTTCACCCGCGCCGCCGGCTTGCCCGACGCCCAGAGCGCCATCGTCCCGGTGGTCCTGGGCACGGCCGAGCGCGCGCTCGCGGCATCGCGCCGCCTCGAAGAGGAAGGCTTCCTCGCCGTCGCCATCCGGCCGCCGACCGTGCCCGACGGCACGGCGCGGCTGCGGTTTGCGTTCACCGCCGGCCACGCCGATACCGATATCGATCAGGTCGCGGCATTGATGCGCGAGCGCGTGTTGGCGTGAGCGCGATTTTCGTCACCGGCGCCGGCACCGACATCGGCAAGACCTTCGTCGCCTGCGGGCTCGTTGCCGAGTTGCGGCGTCGCTGCCGCGCGGTCGCGGCGTTCAAGCCGCTGGTCAGCGGCTTCGATCCGGCGCACGCGCCAGCGAGCGATCCCGGCGCGCTGTTGGCCGCGCTCGGCGAACCGGTTTCCCCAGCCAACCTCGACCGCATCGCGCCGTTCCGCTATCGCGCCGCGTTGGCACCCGACATGGCGGCAGCGGCCGAAGGTAAGAGCGTCGATTTCGACGCCGTCGTCGCCTTTTCGCGCCGGGCGATGATCGCAGCCGATAGGGTCATCATCGAGGGCGTCGGCGGCGTGATGTCGCCGATTACGGAGCGGCACACCGTCATCGATTGGATCGCCGCATTGGGCGTTCCGGCGCTACTCATCAGCGGCACGTATCTCGGCGCACAGACCCATGCGTTGACTGCGTTGGCTGCGTTACAACGTCGCAGCGTTGCCGTTCACGCCGTGGTTGCGAGCGAGACGACGGGCTCAACCGTCAGCCTGAGCGAGAACATGCGCTCTCTCGCGCGTTTTACGGCGCCGGTGCCGGTCGTGGCAATTCCGCGCCTGGCACCGGGCGTGGCGCATCCCGCCTTCGCCGCTCTCGCCGACCTCTTTTGCAGCACGCCGACGCATGTTAGATGAGGGCCGGGGAGACAAGAAAAAATGCGTGTGGTGATTGTTGGTCAACAGGCCTTCGGCAAGGCCGTGCTCGATGCTTTCGCCGGCCACGGCGATCAGGTCGTCGCCGTGTTCAGTCCGCCCGAACAGCCGGGCGGCAAAACCGATCCGCTCCGCGCGGCCGCCGTCGAGCGCAAGATTCCGGTTTTCACGTTCAAGGATTACGGCGCGGCCGAAGCGCTCGACACGCTGCGCAATCTTAATGCCGATATCGGCCTGCTCGCCTTCGTCACACAGTTCTTACCGCAGGCTTTCGTCAAACTGCCGAAGCACGGCATGCTGCTGTTCCACCCGTCGCTGCTGCCGTTGCATCGCGGACCGTCGGCCATCAGCTGGGCAGTGATCAACGGCGAAAAACGCACCGGCCTCACCGTCCTGCGTCCGTCGGACGGGCTCGACGAGGGCGCCATCATCCTGCAACGCGAAGTCGAAATCGGCCCCGACGACACCGTCGGCACGCTCTATTTCGACAAGATATTCCACATGGGCGTCGCGGCGATGATCGAAGCGGCGCAAATGGTGGCCGAGGGCCGCGGCCATGAAGCGCCGCAGGACGAAAGCCTCGCCACCTACGAAGGCTGGGTGCGCGAGCGTGAATCGCAAGTCAATTGGTCGAGCTCGATCGACCGGATCTACGATTTGATCCGCGGCTGCGATCCGTCGCCCGGCGCGTGGACCAAGTA
Source organism: Alphaproteobacteria bacterium (assembly GCA_028866355.1). Classification (GTDB taxonomy): domain Bacteria; phylum Pseudomonadota; class Alphaproteobacteria; order ATCC43930; family CGMCC-115725; genus REEB95. The sequence continues at coordinate 7,586 of JAGWIH010000053.1, read as the reverse complement.
TCGCGGCCAGAAGCTCCAGCTGTTCGACGCGCGCAAGCGGCCGGCGGCGACCTTCGGCGCCGTGCGCGGCCTCAAGGCCGGGCAAATTGTTGCGTCCACGCCAGAGGGCTTCAGCGTCTATGCCCACGGCGGCTTTGTCGAGATCAAGCGCTGCCGGCTCGGCGACGGCAAGAAGGTCGCGGTCGGCGAAGCCGGTATCGAAGCCGGGGTCATTCTCGGCGAGTGACATCGCCGCAGCGCGGCTCACGCCGTCTGCGTTTCCTGGTGCCAGACCAAGAGCCGGCGGCGGACGATCTCCATCGCCTTGACCAGGATCATGCCGACGATGGCGATGGCGATGATATAGGCGAAGACGCCGGGTGAATCGGCGAAACGCATGTCGGTCATGATCGAGCCACCCATGCCCTCGCCGCCCATCTGCATCTCGCACACGATGTCGACGATGAGCGCGATCGGCAGCGCCACCTGAAGCCCGGTGAAGACCTGCGGCAGCGCCGCCGGCAGCGCGATTTCCCACAGGAAGCGGTGGCGGTTGACGCCCAGACTCATCGCCGACCAGGTCATATACTTGTCGATGTTCTGCGTGCCGGCCCAGGCCTCGACGATCACCGGAAAGATCGACGAGAACGCCACCATCAGCACCTTCGACGTGTCGAACACACCGAACCACAGCATGAAGATCGGCAGGAAGGCGATCTTGGGCATCGGCAGGCCGACTGAAACGAGCGGATCGAAAAACCAGCGCACCAGCGGAATGCGCGCGATCGACACGCCGAGCATCACGCCGCCGACCGCCGCCAGCACGAAGCCGATGAAGGTGCGGATCAGCGTCAGCACGATGCCGTAGAGCAGGTCGCCCGAGATCAAATCGTGCCACAGGCGCTCGAACACCACCGGCACCGAAGGCAGCAGAAAATCCGAGAAGACATGCGACATGGCGGTGAGTTGCCACGCGGCGAAGAACACGATGCCCGAGCCCACGCGCAACGCGGTGAGAACGGCCTCGCGGCGGCCGGGATCGCTCATTCCCGCCATCGCAGCATCCGATTCATGAACAGGAGATAGACGCGGTCGGCAAGGAACCCGAAAGCCGACACGGTCAGCACGCCGGCGAACATCGCGTCATAGACGCCGCCGTCGCCGAGGAACGAGATCAGATAACCGATGCCATGCTGACCGACGAGGAATTCGGCCGCGACCATCAGGATGAAGGAAATCGCCAGCGCGTTGCGGATGCCGGCCATGATCTCGGGCAAGGCGGCGGGAATCACCACTTCCCACAGCACCCGGCGCCGCGACGCACCAAGACCGAGCGCCGACCAGATCAGCGTCTGATCGACGCCGCGCGCACCGTTATAGGAGCTCAGCACGACGGGCAGCAGGCAGCCGGCAAAGATCGAGGCGATCTTGGAGCTGGCGCCCAGTCCGAACCACAGGATCATCACCGGAATGAGCGCCGATTTCGGCATCGGATAGAGGCTCTTCATCAACGGGCTGACGATCGCCTCGACCGGCGCGTACCACGCCATCAACACGCCCGAGCCAATGCCGACGATGATGCTGAGGCCGAGACCGGCGACGACTTCCCACAACGAGATCAATCCGTTGCTGACGAGGCTGCCGTCGGTCAAAAGGCCCCACCACGCGGTCACGATGGCGCTCAGCGGCGGCAGCGCATCGGGATTGATCACGCCGACCATCGGCGCAACCTGCCAGGCGATACAGACGAGGATCACCGGGAGCGCGCGCCATATCGCGCCGACAAGACGCTGGATCAGCGGCCGCGCCGGCAATCGCCGCGCATCGCCTTCGAGCGCGGCCGCACCGCTCACGCGCGCGTCCCTTGGGCGCGGATCGCCTCATCGCGCACCAGTTTCCACAGATGATCCACCTTGTCGGCAAACTCGCGCGTCTGCAAAAGCTCTTCGCCGCGCGCGTTGCTCTTGAACTTGGTGTCGACGATTTCCTTGATGCGGCCCGGCCGTGCCGACATCACCGCGACACGATCGGCGAGATAGACCGCCTCGCGCACGTCGTGAGTGACGAACACGACAGTCTTGGGCGCGCGCCGCATGATCGCCAGCAGCTCTTCGTGCATCAGCGCGCGGGTCTGCGCGTCAAGTGCACCGAACGGCTCGTCCATCAGCAGAATTTCCGGCTCTACCGCGAGAGTCCGCGCGATGGCGACGCGTTGCCGCATGCCGCCAGAAAGCTGCGAGGGATAGCTGTCCTCGAAGCCCTTCAGATGCACCAGCTCGACGAATTCCTGTGCCCGCTTTTCGCGCTCGGGCTTGGCCATGCCCTGCTTCTCGAGGCCATAGAGAATGTTCTGGCGCACCGTTTTCCACGGGAACAGCGCGAAATGCTGGAAGACGATGCCACGGTCGGGACTAGGGCCCGCGACCGGCTTGCCGCCGACCGTGATCGCGCCGCCTTCGACCGGAATGAAGCCGCCGAGCAGATAGAGCAGCGTGCTCTTGCCGCAGCCCGAAGGCCCGAGCAGCGCCAAGAATTCGCGATCCGGAACGTCGAGCGACACGCCTTCGAGCGCGAGCACCGGCTTTCCGCGCGGCGGCCGGTACGTGTGACGAACCTCGCGGAACGAAATCCCTGCCATCGTCAAACCAGGCTTATCAGTGCAGACGTTTCGCCGCCTCGGTGACAAGCGACAGGTCGGCATACTTGTTCACGTCGACGCTGATCTTGAGGAAACCGAGCTCCTTCTGGACGTTCAGGTTGTTCTGCAACGCCTTCAGGTTCGGTATGGCATTCGGATTGCGGTAGTAGTCCTTGTGCGTGAACAGCCAGTCGGAATATTCCGCCGGTGGCCGCTTGGTGAAATCGGCGACGATCTTGATGGCCTGCTCGCGGTTCTTCGGATCGTAGAACCAGTGTAGCGCGCGGATCCAATCCTCGAAGAAGTCCAGCAGCGCGGCGCGGTGTGCTGCAATGTAAGAAGCCCGCGCGCACAGCAATGTTGTCTGCGTCGGCCCCATCGCGTCGCCGACGGTGAACAGCGTCTTGAGATTGTTCTGCTTATGCGCTTCGACCGAGAACGGCATGATCATGGTCGCGAGGTCGATCTTCTTCTCCTCGATCGAAGCCAGCATGTTGGGGAATTGCACCTCGACCACCTGATAGTCGCGGTTGGCGGTGAGGCCGTGGGTCAGCAGGTATTTCTTCGATGCCATATCCACCGCACCGCCGATCGCATTGGTCGCGACGATCTTGCCCTTCAAGTCCGCGGGCTTGGCGATGCCGCTGTCGGCGCGGACCATGTACTCGTTGCTGTAGTAGCCCGGGATGCCATCCTGATAAAGGTCGGCGACCGCGCGCAGATCGTCCATGTGCGCGTTTTGGATCGCCAGGCCGAAGGACGAGAATGCAAGCGACGCAAAGCTCAATTGCCCGCTCGCGAGACCTTCGATTTGGGGCGTGCTGCCGCGGAAATGCGTTAGCTCGACGGTGTAGCTCTTGCCGTAGTGCTTCAGGATCGCCGGATTGGTGAACAGGACCGCCGTGAGCTGTCCCGGAATTACCGCCCAGGAGATGTTGATCTTTAGCGGCTCTGCGGCGCGCGCGGGCGCGGTACCGGCGAAGACAGCGGCCACAAGTGCCATCGCCATCGCCGCTGCATGAATCTTACGCATGTTTATCCCTCCCCGATCGTCGGCTGACGCGACGCTTGCAGGACTTTTGCGGTCCCATCTTCGAATGTCAACCCATCCTCGAACATGTTCGGGCTCTGGACGGCGCACGGCGGAATGGGCAGGATCGCCGCCCGCGACGATGCCGGAACTGTGATTCCATGCGCGAATTCGACCTCGGCCGGGCCGTGCCGCGAACCGAAGACTTGCTGCTGCTGCGCGGCCGCGGCCGCTACACCGACGATTTCGACCTGCCGCGCGCGGCACACCTCTATGTGCTGCGTTCGGCGCATGCGGCGGCGCGGATTCGCGGCATCGACGCGACGGCCGCGCAGGACGCGCCGGGCGTTATCGCCGTGTTGACCGGCCGCGACGCGGCCACCGACGGGCTGGGGACGTTCCGCGGCCGCATCGCCCGCAAACGGCCCGATGGCAGTCCCAATTACCAGCCGGCCTATCGCGTCCTGGCGCTCGACCGTGTGCAGCATGTCGGCGATCCGGTGGCGGCGGTCATCGCCGAGACGCTGGCGCAAGCCAAGGACGCCGCAGAGATGATCGCGGTCGATTACGAGATTCTGCCGTCGGTCACCGATACCGCCGGCACGCTGGCGCCCGGCGCGCCGCAAGTTTGGGAGGAAGCACCGGGCAATATCTGCTTCGTCGAGCATGTCGGCAACGAAGCCGCGGTCAAGGAAGCCTTCGCCCGCGCCAAGCATGTCGTGCGGCAACGTTTCGTCATCAGCCGCGTCGCCGCGTCGCCGATGGAAGGCCGCGCCGCACTCGGCCTCTACGACACGCGCGAGGAGCGCTACACCCTGACCGCCGGCTTACAGGCGCCGCATCTGATGCGCGCCGATCTCGCCGAAAACATCTTCAAGCTGCCGGCAAACCGCTTCCGCGTGATCTCGCCCGATGTCGGCGGCGGCTTCGGCATGAAAGGCAGCGCCTTTCCCGAATATGCCCTGGTGCTGTGGGCGGCAAAGCGTGTCGGCCGGCCGGTGAAATGGTTTGCCGAGCGCGGCGAATCCTTCATCGGCGATCATCACGCGCGCGACAACGTCTCGGAGGTAGCGCTGGCGCTCGACGAAAACGGCAAGTTCCTGGCGCTCGACGTCGCCACGGTCGCCAATATCGGGGCCTATATCGCGTCCAACGGGTTGCACGTGCCGGTCGGCAATCTCGGCGGCCTCGCCGGCCCCTACACCACACCAACGATCCACGTGAAGGTCACCGGCGTATTCTCGAACACCAACGCGACGTGTCCCTATCGCGGCGCCGGCCGGCCCGAGGCTTCTTTCTGCATCGAGCGCATCATCGACATGGCCGCCGCCGAATTGAAGATCGACCGCGTCGAGCTACGTCGCCGCAATTTGATTCAGCCGTCTTCCATGCCGTTCAAAACCGGCCTGGTCTTCACCTACGATTGCGGCGAGTTCGAGCGCGTCATGGATAAGGCGCTGGCGCTCGCCGACTGGCCGGGCGTCGCGGCCCGCAAAGAGGAAGCGCGGCGGCGCGGCAAGCTCTACGGCGCCGGCATCGTCTCGGTGATCGAGGTGGCCGGCGGACCTGCCGCCGCACCGTTCGAAGAGGCCACGGAAATCCGCTTCGATTCCACCGGCAGCGCCACGCTGCTGCTTGGCTCGCACAACCACGGTCAGGGCCACGAGACCGCGTTTCGCCAGCTCGCCAATCACTTCCTCGGCCTCGCGCCCGAGCAGGTGGCCGTGATCTATGGCGACACCGACAAGGTGTTCCACGGCCGCGGCACGTTCGGCTCGCGCTCGCTGTCGGTCGGGGGCGCCGCGCTCCAGATGGCTGCGGGGCGCATTGTCGAGAAAGGCAAGGCAATCGCCGGCCATCTGCTCGAGGCCGCCGCCGCCGACATCGAATTCGCCGACGGCAGATTCACCGTTGCCGGCACCGACAAATCCATCGACCTGACCGCGGTCGCGCGCGCGTCGTTCAACCCGCTGCGGATGCCGCCCGGCCTGGAAATTGGTCTCGACGCCAACGCCGTCTTCCGTCCGCCGGCCGGCACCTTCCCCAACGGCTGTCATATCTGCGAGGTCGAGATCGATCCCGATACCGGTGTGGCGACGATCGCGCGCTATGCGGTGGTCGACGATGTCGGCCGCGTCGTCAATCCGCTGCTGCTCGAAGGCCAGATCCACGGCGGCATCGCCCAAGGCGCCGGCCAGGCGCTGTGCGAGGCGATGGTCTACGATCGCGACAGCGGCCAGCCGCTCTCGGGCTCGTTCATGGACTACTGCATGCCGCGGGCGACCGACTTCTGTCCGATCGAGGTCGGCGAGCACAATGTTCCGTCCAAGAGCAATCCGCTCGGCATCAAGGGCGCGGGCGAAGCCGGCTGTGTCGGCGCGCTGCCGGCGGTGATGAACGCGATCAACGATGCGCTGCTGCCGCTCGGCATCCGCCATTTCGACATGCCGGCGACGCCCGATCGGCTGTGGCGCGCAATTCAGCAGGCGAACCGCGGCAAGGCCTAGCGCGTGGCGTGCTCGCGATACCAACGATAGGCGTCGGCGAGGCCTTCCTTCAGGCGGATACGCGGGCGCCAGCCCATCGCCTCGAGCTTGCCGGTGTCGAGCAGCTTGCGCGGCGCGCCGTCGGGCTTCGACGCATCGAAGCGGAAGGTGCCCTTGTAGCCGACGATTTCGGCAATCGTTTGGGCGAGCTCGGCGATGGTCAAATCCTCGCCCCAGCCGACGTTGACGTGGTTCTCGTCGGAGTAGCGCTCGATCAGGAACACCAGCGCATCGGCGAGATCGTCGACATGGAGAAACTCGCGCCGCGGCTTGCCGCTGCCCCAGATATCCACATGCGGTGCGTTCTCGCGCCGCGCACGGTCGACTTTCATCATCATCGCCGGAATGACGTGGCTACCTTCGAGATCGTAGCGATCGCCCGGACCGTAGAGATTCGTGGGCTGAGCAGAAATAAAGTCGCACTGCCATTGCCGGCGATAGGCCGCACACAACTTCAGGCCGGCAATCTTGGCGACGGCGTACCATTGATTGGTTGGCTCCAAAGGACCCGATAGCAGCTCCGCCTCGACCATCGGCTGTTTGGCAAGCCGCGGATAGATGCACGACGAGCCGAGATAAAGCAGTTTCTTGACGCCTGTCTGTCGCGCCGCTTCGATCAGATTTCCGGCAATCATCAGATTGTCGTAGAGAAATTCCGCCGGCCGCGTCGAATTGGCGAGAATGCCGCCGACCGTCGCGGCGGTGACGAACAAAGCGTCGGGCTTGAGCTTGCGCAGCAGCGCCTCGACGGCGTCCTGCCGGCGCATATCGGCTTCCGTCCGTCCCGCGGTCAGCACCGTGCAGCCGGCGCTGCCGAGCCGGCGCACGACGGCGCTGCCAACCATGCCGCGATGGCCGGCGACCAACACGCGCTTGCCCGCGAGAGGAAAGATCACCGGCGCCGCCGGCGCCGTTTTCGGCTCGCGCATCAGCCGACGCCCGTCGATGCAGCGCCGCGCGCAGGATTTTCGAAGCCGGCGCGTTGCAGCGTCTTCTCCTGCTGCGCCAGGCCGAGATCGTGCGTCACCATCGTCTTGATCAGCATCTTGAAATCCATCTTCGGCCGCCAGCCGAGCGCTTTACGCGCTTTCGACGCGTCGCCTTGCAGCGCGTCGACCTCGGTCGGCCGCAGATAGCGCGCGTCGACCTCGACGTGCTTTTTCCAGTCGAGGCCGAGCTCGCCGAACGCGGTTTCGACCAGCTCGCGCACGGTGTGCGATTGGCCGGTGGCGATGACGTAATCGTCCGGCTTGTCCTGCTGCAACATCAGCCACATCGCTTCGACGTAATCTCCCGCGAACCCCCAGTCGCGCCGCGCCTCGAGATTGCCGAGATAGAGCTTGTCCTGCAGCCCTTCCTTGATGCGACCGGCGGCGCGCGTCACCTTGCGCGA
>JAGWIH010000052.1 GCA_028866355.1 Alphaproteobacteria bacterium | reverse complement strand
GCCGAGCGCGAGATTCCGGTCGGGGAATATGGCCAACCGGAAGACCTGGCCGTGCTGGCGGCATTCCTTGCGTCGCCGCTGGCGCGTTACATGACGGGCACGGTCATCCCGGTCGATGGCGGCCTGCGCCGCTACCAGTTCTAGGCGCCGAGATAGGCCTGGACGACGCTGCGTTCGGCGGAAATCTCGGCGGGCGTACCCGATAACACGATATGGCCCTCGCTGATGATGTAGGCACGGCTCGCGACGGAGAGCCCGAACGTAAGGCTTTGCTCGGCGAGCAGCACGCTCATGCCCTGATCCTGCAACTTCGATAATGTCTGGAAGACCGACAGAACGACCTTGGGTGCAAGGCCGGCCGATGGTTCGTCGAGCAGCAATACCCGTGGATTCGTCATGAGCGCCCGTGCGATCGCCACCATCTGCTGTTCGCCGCCGGACAGCGTGCCTGCCGCTTGGTTGAGGCGTTCACCGATCGCCGGAAACAGGCCGAGCACTTTTTCCCGGAGGCCTGCGCGTAACTCCCGGGGGCATAGCCGCCCCCCGATGTCGAGATGCACGCTGACCGGCATGCGCGGGAACAATTCGCGGCCGCTGGGCACGTGACCGATGCCGGCGCGTGCGATGAGATGCGGCGCTCGCCCCGCGATCGACTCACCGAAAAGCGCAATGTTGCCGGCGCGCGGTGTAACCAGGCCGGTGATGGCGCGAAAGAGAGTCGTCTTCCCGGCGCCATTGGGGCCGAGCAGCACGGTCACCTTGCCGGCAGGCACGGTCAGCGAGATGTCGTGCAGGATCGTCAGGTCGCCGAAGCCGGCGACCAATCCCTCGACGCGAAGCGCGTCCTGCGTCGTAGCGGGCGCGCTCACGACACCTTGCCGAGATAGGATTCGATCACGACCGGATCCCGTAGCACAACGTCGGGCTGACCCTCCGCGATCTTTTTGCCGCGGTCGAGCACGATCATGCGGTCCGAAATGTCCGCGATCGCCGAAATAATGTGTTCGACCCCGGCGACCGCCGCGACGCCCAACTCGCGGAAGTTACGAAGCACCGCACGGATTTCGCCCTGCTCGTCGCGCGTCATGCCGGCCATCACCTCGTCGAGCAGAATCACGGTCGGGTCGAGCGCCAGCGCCCGCGCCATTTCGAGGCGTCGCTGTTGACCAGGGCTCAGCTTGCTCGGCGGCTCAAGCCACAAACCGTCGAGCTTGACCGTCTGCAACGCCCAAGCCGCTTGTTCGACGGCATCGCCGCCGCGCTTGCCGTAGCGCGCCGCGAGCAGCGTGTTTTCCCAGACCGTCAATGACTCCATCAGTCGCGGAATTTGGAACGTGCGCGCGATGCCCTGACGCGCGCGCTGGTAGGATGGAATCGCCGATACGGATTTCCCCTGATAAAACACGCCACCTTCGCTGGGTTTGACGAAGCCGGTAATGGCGTTGAAGAGCGTGGTTTTTCCGGCGCCGTTCGCGCCGATGATGCTAACCATCTCGCCGCGTCGGACGGCGAGCGAGATGCTGTTGAGCGCCACAAGGCCGCCGAACCGCACGGTGAGGTCGCGCACTTCGATGATGTTCCCGTCGCCAGGCGGCGCCGGATGCGGCGCGCGCGAAACGACCGGTAACGTCGCCGGCGCCAGGACCGGCCGCCGCCGCAGCCAGCCGAGGCGGTTGGCAATGCCGACGACACCGCCCGGAAATGCCAACACCACGGCGATCACCAGCACGCCGTACAAGGCGAGCTGCAGATCGGGCAAGTAGGCCCAAAGCTGCTCGCCGATGAGCACCAGGATGAACGTGCCCAGCGCCGGTCCCCACAACGTACCGATGCCGCCGAACAACACGAAAACAATGACCTGAAGGTCGAGGCTGGGATCGAAGGCGCTGGGCGGGTCGATGAAGCTGCGGTTCCAAGCCACCAAGCCGCCGACGGCGGCCGGCGCGAGCGCGCTCATGATGAAGGCCGCCGTCTTGATCCGCGAAGTCGGCACGCCGATGGCCGACGCGGCTGTTTCCTCGTCGCGTACGCCGATCACCGACAAGCCCCAGCCGGAATGGAGCACGAAATAATTGAGCGCGAAGGCGGCAACCACGGCGACCCACATCGCCAAATAGACCGCGACCGGCGTAAGTTGGGCCGGCAGCGTCAAGCCGCCCGCGGCGCCGATAAAGTCCCAGTCCGAGGCGACGACAACGATGATGCGCGCCAGCCCCAGCATGCCGAGCGCGAACATGATGCCGCGCAGCCGCAGCATGACGGTGCCGAGGAGCGCTGCGGCCACGCCGCCGACCGCCGCCGCAGCGACCGCCGCGATATACCATGGCAAGCCGGTCCGCAGCACGAGCACCGATGTCGCATAGGCACCGATGCCGAAGAACGAAACTTGCCCGAAGGACAGATAACCGGTGCAGCCGCTGATGATGTTCCACGAATAGGCGAGCGCTGCGAAGGTGAGCAGGTCAGTCGCGAGCTGGAGGACGTAGGCGCTGCTGAAAATCGGTACGATGCCGCCGGCGACGATCACCGTCAGCAGGATCGCAATGCCGAGCAGCCGCGGCCCGCGCGTCGCCGTCGCCGTATCGCGCAACGGCGCCGCGAACCGTCGTTCCAGCCATCGGCCGATCTGTCGCGTGTCGAGATTCACGGCGACCCCTCTTTAGCGCGCGGCCTGGCCAATACCCTGCGGCCGCACCACCATGAAGATGATCAGCAGCAGATAGGGCACGACGACCTCGACATCGCCGCCGAGATAGTAACCGACCCCGGACTGCACGAGACCGAGCAGGAGCGCCGCCAGGACCGCGCCGCGGTAGTCGCCAAGGCCGCCCAACGCGACGATGACGAACGACAGGATCGTAAGCGTGTCAGCCGTCGGCGCCGACAGCGGAAGGATAAGGATCAGCAGGACCCCTGCGGTGCCGGCGAGCGCGGTACCGAGCGCAAATGCGATGCCGCGCACGCGGCGCACGTCGATGCCGCAGGTGACGGCGCCGATCGGATTCTGGGATGTCGCTAAAAGCGCCTGGCCGGACGGGGTATAGCGCAGCCAGATATACAGGCTTCCCGAAATGATCGCGCCGAGGCCACCGGCCACGACGAGGGCCTCGTTGAACGCCAGGCCGGCAATCGGCCAGGTCGTTTGCAGGTCGGGAAGGGAAACGTATTGCGAGCCGAAGAAATTGAGGGCGGTCTCGACCAACACATAGGATAGGCCGAAGGTAACCATCAGCGTCAGTAGCTCGCGGCTGCGGCCGAGATTTGCCAACGGTTCAAGCAATAAGCGCTGGAGAATCCCGCCGACCACGAGCATGACGATGAACACCGGCGGGATCAGCACCAGCGGACTCTGATGTGTCTGGATCACGAACCAATACGTGAAAAGGCCCGCAAGAGTAATGATCGCGCCGTGGGCTATGTTGACGATACCCATGACGCCGAAGATGAGGTTGAGCCCCTGGGCGAGGAGAATGTAAGTCCCGCCCAGGAGCACCCCATTGACCACCAACTGCAGTACGACCACCGAGCTGCCCCGCCCCCTGTCGCGGCTGCTCCGCTTACTGGCCCGTGTACGGCGCTTCCACCTTGCCCTGTGCGTTCGCCGTCGGCCAGATCAGGACGCGCTTGTCGCCCTGGATCTGGAACAGATACTGGCCGAACTTCTGCGACAGGCCGGTCGGACTGACTTTGAAGGTGCCCTGCACGGTCGGCACCTCATGCGTCGCAAGCCACGCTTGTATCTTCGCCTGATCAAGCGACTTGGTTGCCTTGACCGCGGCGCCCAATACCTGCACCGCGGCGTATGTGCCGGCGGCGTGGTAATCGGGGTCCTCGTGGAACATCGCCTTGTAGCTGGCGATGAACGCGGCGTTACCCGGTGTCTTCAGGCTCGGCCACCAGCTCGTGTTGGAGATGATCCGATCGGCGATCGGTCCGATGGCGCCCTCAAATTGCTTCTCGGCCGGCCCGATCGTTTCCGCGAAGAACTTTGGTGCGTAGCCGATGCGATGCAACGCCTGCGCGAGCCCCACGGCGTCCGGATAGTACGAGCAGACGACCACCACGTCCGGGTTGGCGCTCTTGATGGCCAGAGCGATCGACGAGAAATCGGGCGGCGGCATAGCGTAGGTCGTGCTGTAAACGAGGTCCATGCCAAGCGCCTTGGCTTGATCGAGGCGGGCTTGCCCGCAGGCCAGCGTGAAGGAGAGCTGCGCCTGCAGAATCGCAACCTTGTGCGCCCCCATCGCCTTGGCGAGAGGCAGCATGCCTTCGGCGTAGCCCGTTGCCGGCGGCAGAAGCTGGAAGGCCCATTTGTTGCCCGCGGAGAAGATCGCCGGCAGCGATGCGCCCGGCATCGGCGTCGCGAATTGGTACTTGTTCACCAGCGGCGCCACGGCTTGGCTGATGCCGCTCGAATACGGGCCGATAAGAAGATCGACCTTGTCTTCGGTGATCAGGCGCGTATAGAGCCGGACGCCAGTGCCCGGATTGCTCTGATCGTCATAATATTTGAGCTCGAGCTTGCGACCGAGCCAGCCGCCATGCGCGTTGGCGTCGGCGACGCCGACCTGGATGCCTTTGAGATGGTAGGCCGCATCGACGGCCAACGGGCCGGTTTCCGAGATCGATGCGCCGACGACGATCGGCTTTTGAGCGTGGGCCGCGGTCGCTGCGAATAGAAACGCGACGGCGATCAGCGGGGAAAAAAACGCGCCCCCGCGCGCACGTAAGATCCCTCCCGACATTCGCTTTTCTCCTTGGTTAGCATGACGCCCGAAACGATTTTTTGATCCACTAACCCTGGCGTTGATTATAGCTTGATCATCAGCGCGGAGTCATCCGCGCTTCGTAAACGCTGCGGAACCGGCGGTGCCGGGTCGCGTTATTGTTAGAGCGGCCGCCCCTGCGTTCGAGCGGCGGTTACCGCGAAATTCGATACGCCAGCGGGGTCGTCGCGCAATCCGCAAAGGCCGGCGTTTGGCATACCAAAATCCAGGCCAGTGCCGATCGTCGCCGTTTGCATCCTGGCAGAACGGTTCAGGGACTGTCTTGCGCGACATCGGTGGCCCGATCGTCCGAAAACCCGAACCAGCTCGGCGGGTCACTCAACGTCGATTACGATTTCTAGTCGGCGCCGACAACGCGATGCGACGACGCCCGCAACTGGCTCAACCGTACGGCAAGGATCAGCGCCGCCGCAGGGCCGCCGATCGCGCCACCGACGAGCAACGGAAACCCGTACCCGAACCACAGCACCGGCGCGAGGATGAACAGAATATCGTCGAAATCGAATCCACTCTGCGACGGGAAGCTTTTTTCGCCGATGCGCCGTTCCAGCGTCTCGGCCAGGATCGAGGCGGTCGCGATTGCAACCATGGTCCATACACCGAGGGCAGTCGTCCACGACGCGCCGACCGCATGACGCAATCCGATGCCGATCGCGAGGAAGATCACCGCGTTCAGCGCCACGTCGCCGTAGTAGTCGTAAATGTGGCCGACGCGGCTGCATTGCCGGGTGAGGCGGGCGAATTCGCCATCGGCGCGATCGACGACGCACGACACGATCCAGAGTCCGCCGGCCCACCAATTGCCTTCCGTCGTGCCAAGGCAACAGGCCGCACATGCGGCAAGGCCGGTGGCGATCCGTAACGTCGTGAGATGGTTGGGCGTCAGGCCGGTGTTGGCGAGCGGCCGCAGCACGACGCGGATCGCACGCCGAACATAGGCGTTTGACGCACTGCTTGGCGGCGCCCCAATTCGGCCGTGGTTGCGCTGACGCAACCGCAGCCAGCCAAGTTCGGAGGCTTGCCAGGACGCCAGCGCAGGCAGGCCGAGCAGAATCTGCCGCGCGCGTTTCACCAGCGACATCGCCAAGCCGAGCTCGACCGGCAGCCCCAAGGCCGTGCCGATGGCCATGTAGCCGCTTTCCTGCACGCCGATCGCGCCAGGTACGATGAAGCCCGCAGCAGTAATGACGCTGCCGAGGCTTTCGATCGCGAGCGCCGTCGGCACGCCGATCGGATGTCCCATGAAGCGTAACGCCAGCCATGTCTCGCCGCTGCCGATGCACCAGGCGGTCAGATGCTGGCCGGCGCTGAGGGCGAAGGGGCGCAGGCGGCCGCTGGACCGGATCGTTTCGGCGACACTGGCGAGCGCGTCGGGTGCGCGCGGATGGATTCGTGAGCAGACGCCAAGCAGCCAACGCTCGGCGCCGTCGAAGCCACCGGCGCGCTGAACCGCGACGACGCCGATGACGGCGATACTGATGATGGCAAGCGCTGAGGCGATGGCGAGCGCCAAGTCGCTGACGCCGTGCGCCACGATCAAGATGCCGAGGCCAAGCATGGCGAAGACCAACTGGCTCATGCCCTCGGAGAGTTTGTCGAGGATGACGCTGGCGCTGGCGATGCGCAGGCTCACGCCGTTCAACGTCAGCAGGCGGACGCCGGCGACTTCGCCGCCGACCTGCGCCACCGGCAGCAACAGGTTGGTGGATTCGCGCACCCAACGCGCCCATACCAACAAAGGGAATGTTGCGGCGTCGCACTTGGGTAGCAGCGTCCGCCAGCTCATTCCGTCGATCGCGATCACCACCGCATGCAGCGCGAGGATGATGGTCAGGCCGAATCCGACCATCATCAGGTCGCGCCACAGCGCGTCGATGTCGACCGAGAAAACGAGCGCGGTCATGAGTCCGAAGCCGCACAAAATCAGGCCGACTTTGCCGACCCCTCCGGTGACGCGGCGTCCGATGCTCTCGTTGAGCATGATGCGCTCCAGCCTGGTTCAGACGGCACGAAAGACGACGCAACCGGGCGTAATAACGATCGCCCGTTGGTTCGGTTGCGCGATGGAATGATGAAATGGACATGCGGCATTTTTTCGGCATGCCGACTTTCGGCGCGCCATCAAGCCGCCATGGCGCGGCCATTTTTTTGCCGTGCTGCGCGCCGCGCGCCGCAGTTTAGGTCGAGAATCCGATGTGCTCGCTCCGCGCCGACCACCAGGCGAAAAGCGCCGACACCAACGCCATCACCGCGCCGAACGCGAACAGCAGCGAATACGAGCCGGTCTGCGCAAAGATGAAGGCGCTGATATAACCGCCGCTGGCATAGACGATCGCGTAAGCGATGGTCATCCAGCCCCAAAGTTGTCGGTGCTGTTCAATCGGCACCAATTCACCCGCGCGGCCGGAGCCCAACGATGTCGTGGCGAGGCCAAATGCACCTGTGCCGAACGAGGAAAGCAGCAGCACCGGCAGGCTCGGCCAGAGTGCCGGCGCGCCGATGCAAATCGCGAGCGCGACGAGGATCAGCGTATAGGTGCGTGCAAAGCCCAGGCGCTCGGCAACGAAGCCGGTCAGCATCGGACCGCAGGCCGCGCCGAGACCGAGCACCAGCCAATAGAATCCACCGACGTCCAAGCCCAGGCCGAGGCCGCGGGCGATGAAATCGGTCCAGTAAACGGTGTGCGGCGCGAACGCGAGGCCGATGACGCCATATGAAATCACCAGGCGTATGACCATCGGCGACAGCGGCGGCCGCGCGGCTGGCCCGCGCCCGTCAGGAATATGCGCGTGGTGCGGCCAGCCGCTCCACGCCACGATGGTCAATGCGACGCCGATGATCGCCAACGTCAGCCACGCGGTCGGCAATCCGGCGCGTACCAGCCAGGGGATCGCGGTGCCGGACACGGCGATGCCGGCGCCGACACCGGTGAACACGATGCCAGCGACGCGGCCGCGACGAATGACCGGCGTCGCCGCGAGCACGGCGGTCGGCGCCAGGATCATCAGCACGCCGCCGACGATTCCGGAAAGCAGCCGCCAGCCGAAATACCAGCCGAATCCCAGCGGCGCGGCGCAGCCCGCGAAACTTGCCGCAGCGAGGATCATCGCCGCCTTCACCAGCGTCATGGCCGGGATGTGATGAGCGGCGCGCCGGGCAATCGCCGCGCCGACGACATAACCGGCAAGATTGGTGGCGCCGAGATAGCCCGCCTGCGCGGCGGTAAACCACCCGGCCTGCACCAACGCCGGGATCAGCGGCGTAAAGCCGAATCGCAACAAACCGATGCCGAGCAGCAACGCCGACAAGCCCGCGATCGCGGCATGCCGCGGCCGCGGGCCGGGCACGCCGCGCGCTTCGATCTCGACCGACATTCAGGACTCCGGATTTCCGCCGCAAGCTAGCGCGGTTCGGTGCCGGCCGTTCAATGCGATATTTTGCGGGGAGGCATGCGCCGTAAAAGCGCCGCGCCCGATCAGAGGGCGGTGGAGAGCGGCGCGGCCACCTCTTCGAGCGGGCGGCCTTCGGCAGCGACGCCAATCGTCGCTTCGGCCCCCGCTGCGATAATCATCAACGTCGCGGCCAACAGATAACCCCACATCAGCGCTGGCCGCGAGCCGCTTTCAATTAAGAAACCGAACAGCGCCGGGCCGGCGATGCCGCCGACGGCCGTGCCAAAGGCATAAAACAGCGCGATGATCAACGCGCGCAGTTCAAGCGGAAAGATTTCGCCGGCGGTGAGATAAGCCGCGCTCGCCGCCGCCGACGCGACGAAGAATATCACGGTCCACAAGGCTGTCTGGCCGATGGCGTCGAGCCCGCCGAACGCGAAGAGCAACGCCGTGACGGCCATCAAACCGCCAGCAACGCCGTAGGTCAGCGTGATCATGACGCGCCGGCCGATGGTGTCGAACAGGCGGCCCAGCAGCAGTGGGCCCAGAAAATTGCCGGCCGCAAACGCGAGGATATATTCGCCAATGCGATCCGACGGCACGGCGTAGAACCGCTGGAGCACCAGCGCATAGGTAAAGAAGACCGCATTGTAGCAGAACGCCTGCGCCGCCATCAGCAGCAAGCCCAGCACGGTGCGTCGCGGATAACGGCGCAGCAACACGATGCCGAGCTCGGCCAGCCGTACCGGTCCCCGCGGTTTCAGCCGGATCGGGTTGCCGGTTGGCGGCAGTGCGCGACTTGCGTCCTTGCCGAGGCGGCTTTCGATTTCGCGCACGACGTGTTCCGCTTCGGCGACCCGTCCGTGTGTCATCAGCCAGCGTGGACTTTCGGGAACGTAACGCCGCAAGACGACGACACCAAAGCCGAGCGCGCCGCCAATGCCGAACGCGAGGCGCCAGCCGAGCCATGGCGGCAACAACTGCGGATTGAGGACGACCAGCGACGCGCCGGCGCCGAGCGCCGCGCCGACCCAGAACGTGCCGTTGATCGCCAGATCGGTCCAACCGCGGGCGCGGGCGGGGATCAGCTCGTCGATTGCCGAATTGATCGCGGCATATTCGCCGCCGATGCCGGCGCCGGTGCCAAAGCGGAATAGCGCGAAGGATAAGAAATTCCACGATAGGCCGGTGGCGATGGTGGCGACCGCATAGACCAGCACAGTGATGCTGAACAATTTTTTGCGGCCGTAAAGATCGGTGAGCTGGCCGAAACCCAGCGCGCCCGCGATTGCGCCGGCAAGGTAAGCGCTGGCAGCCAATCCGACCTGGCTCTCGCTCATCGACAGCCCGCCGCTGCCGCCGAAGGCGCCGGCGAGCGAGCCGACCAGCGTGACTTCGAGACCGTCGAGAATCCAGGTCACGCCGAGCGCGGTGACCACCAGCCAATGAAAGCGATGCCACGGCAACCGGTCGAGCCGCGCAGGAATATCGGTCTCGAACGATGGATCGGCCGGGCCGCCGTGTCGCGCCATCGCATCTCCGCTGCTCGCTTTAGGTGACGAGTGAGGCGGGCAATGGTGATCTTTTTAAGGCAGCGTCTAGCTCCCGGCGTGTTGCGCGTCGCCGAAGGATCAATTCTCCATTGCCGTTTCCGCGAAACGCGGAGCATGAACGGGCATCGGAACGGATTTGAGATTGGCTGGGGCGGGAGGATTCGAACCTCCGTATGGCGGAATCAAAATCCGCTGCCTTACCACTTGGCGACGCCCCAATCCGGCTGCACGACGCGGCCAAGTCGCGTGTTGGGGGCGACCTTAGCCGCTGGCGCCGCGTGTCGCAACCAAAGTGGGCCGAGTCCGGTTCTGTCGTCGGACATCCCGGTTGACGCAACCGGTCGCGACAGGCGAAGGTGCCGCGCGTTCCATCGAATTTCGAGCCGCGAATCGTTCACTTCCATGAGCGCCACCGCCGACATCAAGACCGAAGCTGCGCCGCTGTTGCCGAAGCCGCGCGACCCGCACTTGTTCCGCATGGCGAATTGCCTGCGGGCGCTGGCGATGGACGCGGTGGAAAAAGCCAAGAGCGGCCATCCCGGCATGCCGATGGGCATGGCCGACGTCGCGACCGTCCTCTTCACCAAGTTTCTCAAATTCGATCCCGCCGATCCCAATTGGCCGGACCGCGACCGGTTC
>JAGWIH010000358.1 GCA_028866355.1 Alphaproteobacteria bacterium | reverse complement strand
ACCGATAATGCGTCTGCACCCAGTCGGGCCCGTCGTGGCGATAGATATAGGCGACGATCACGCCGATCAGATGCGTGACCTGAATGATCAGGCCGACGAGATAGAGAATATAGACGATGGTGGCGGTGCGGCCTTGCGCCGGATCGCGGCCGGCAACGATCGCTTGCGTCATCGAACCCCCTCGGCGGCCTGGGCGCCGCAACGCTCAAGCGTTACGCGCCCGGCTGCCCGCGTTCAAGCGGCTTGCTGCTAGACGCCTTCCGGCTCCGGCGCGCCGGAAGCGGCCTCGGCGGCTTTGGAATGGTCTGCCGCGACCAGCATGTAGACCGCGGGCACGACAAACAGCGTGAACAGCGTGCCGATGGCGATGCCCGAAGCGATCACCAAGCCCATTTGAAAGCGCGAGACCGCGCCGGCGCCGCTGGCGAAGATCAACGGCGCCACGCCGAGCACCATCGCCGCCGTGGTCATCAAGATCGGCCGCAGCCGGATGCCGGCCGCCTGCTCGATCGCCTCGCGCTTCGACTTGCCCTGTTGTTGCAGCGTGTTGGCGAAGTCGACGATCAGAATGCCGTGCTTGCTGATCAGCCCCATCAGCGTGACGAGACCCACCTCGGTGTAGATGTTGAGGGTCGCGCCGCCGACGCCGGTGCTGATGAAGATCAAGGCGCCGGCGATCGACATCGGCACCGAAACCAGGATGATGAACGGATCGCGGAAGCTTTCGAACAGCGCCGCCAACGCCAGGAAGATGATGATCAGGGCGAAGCCGAAGGTGACGACGAACCCGCCGGTTTCCTGGATGTATTGCCGCGACGTGCCGGCATAGTCGACGGTATAGCCGGGCGGCAGCGTGCGGTCGGCGAGATTTTTGAGCGCGGCGAGCACGTCGCCCATGGCGACGCCGGGCGCGGCGACGCCCTGGATCGTGGCGCTGTTAAGCTGCTGAAAGTGATTGATTGCCTCGGGGATCGCTTCGGTTCGGATGTGCGCGATGGTCGACAACGGTACGACGGAGCCGTCCGACGCCTTGATGTAATAGTGCAGCAGCTGATCGGGATTGAGGCGCGAGACCTGCGCGACCTGCGGGATCACCTTGTACGAACGGCCTTGCATATCGAAATAATTGACATAACCGCCGCCAAGCATCGACGACATCGCCGCGCCGACGTCGCTCATCTTCAGGCCCAGACCGGCGGCCTTGTCGCGATCGATGACGATGGTCGATTGCGGCAGATCGACCCGGAGGTCGGTGTCGAGGAACATGAACAGACCGGTCTTCAGCGCTTCGTGCAGGAAATCCTGCGACACGGTATTGAGCCGGCCGAACGGCTCCGTCGTTTGAATGACAAATTGGATCGGCAAGCCGAAGCTGCCGGGCAGCGGCGGCGGCTGGAACGCGACGGCGTTGATGCCTGCGATGTGACTGAGCTGCTGTTGCACCACGGGCTGCAAATCGTTCGAGGTCTTCGAGCGCTCATCCCATGGCGTCAGCACCATGCCGGCAATCGATTGGCCGGGCGTATCGAGCTGGAAGACATGCGCCGTCTCGGGATGCGACGCGAAGGTTTGATACACCTGGCGCGAGTACAGCAGCTTTTGGTCCAAGGTCGCGTCGGCCGCCGGCCGCGATGATTCGATGACGACGCCCTGATCTTCGATCGGCGCCAATTCGGTTTTCGCGCCGGTATAAAGGAAATAGATGCTGCCAAGCACGATGACCGCCAACGTCGCCGTCACCGGCAGGAAATTGAGACTGCCATGCAGCCGGCGCTCGTAGGCCCCGCGCAGCCGCGTGAAATTGCGGTCGATGAATTCGGTAAAGCGCGCTTGCCAACCATGACCGAGCTCAGCCGGCGGCTTCAGCAGCCGCGACGTCATCATCGGCGATAGCGTCAGCGCGACGATCGCCGAAACCGTCACCGCGCCGACGAGCGTAAAGGCGAATTCGGTGAACAGCGCGCCGGTCAAACCGCCCTG
>JAGWIH010000357.1 GCA_028866355.1 Alphaproteobacteria bacterium | reverse complement strand
TTTTCAACCGCCCAAATCACGATGCGACTGAAAAAGGGCTGCGGACCGCCCCAGGCGGGATTGCGCTCGAGCACGATATGCGAGCCGGGCGACACTTCGGTGATGCGGTACGGGCCGTCATAAAGGCCGCGCGCAGTCGGGTCGGTGTCGTAGCGCGAGCGAATGCGGTATTGCGCCGGATCGGCAAAGGCTGCGCGCTCAATCCGCGCCGGAAGAATCTCGAAATCGGTGAGGTCGGCATAGTCGAAGGTCAGGCGGTCCATGTCGACCGTGAAAGTGCGCGCGTCGACCGCTTTGACGTCGAGCATGCGACGATAGAGCTCGCCCTCGGCGACGCCGCTCTGCGGATTGCGTCCAACCTGCCAGGAGAAGATCACATCGTCGGTGGTGACGGGCGTGCCGTCGTCCCAGCGCGCATCGGCTTTGAGCGTGTAGGTGAGGCGGACGCCGGTCTTGCCGCCGGGCAGAGCGATCTTCTGCGCAAGGCCGTTGGCGAAGCTCGGCAGCGTCTCGCACAACATGCAGACCAAGTGCCAATTGACGTCGTAGACGGTGAGCGGCCGGCGCACCATGCCGAGCACGTAGCTCTTGGCCACCATCGGGTCGATCAGCGGATTGAGCGTCGCCGGAAACTGGCTGATGCCAATGGCAAGCTCGTCGGCGCGTTCGGCGCTATGCGCAGCCGCCGGCAGCAGTAGGCAGAGGATGACCAGGAGGACTCGCCGCATTCTGCGCGGCGAGGATAGCAGACCCGGCCGGAAGGCTTAAGCGCGCTTGCCTTTGCGGGTGGCGAGGCGGCGCGGCAGCAGCATGTCGCTGCTGGTGCCGTAAAGCACGTCGTAGGTCCGCAGGCCGTTGCGGGCGTCGAGAAAATCCTGCACCTGCTCGTCGAGCGACAGCGTAACGATCTTGGCGCGCGCGCTGCGGCCACGGCGTGTTGCGATCGTGTCGGTATTCGGCATTAGAACCCCCTTCAGCATGCTTCCCTAAAAAGCACGCTAAAGGCACAAAGGTTTCTAAATAGTTTACCCGGTTTTTCTGGCGGAAATGCTCGGTTTTCCGGTGCCGTGACCGGCGAATTTGGGCATCACCGCCTCGCTGAACAGGCGCAGCGACCGGTCGGCGGCGACGTACGGCAGATCGTTGAAATTGATCTGCAACGACGCGACCTCGAAACCGCCCACTTCGTCGTTGTAGCGCGTGATCTGTTCGGCGATCTCGCCTGGCGAGCCGATCCATGCGCCGCCGCTTTTGACCTGGGTATCGATGGTTTCCTTGGCCAGGATCTCGGCGATCTTGTCGTAACCGGGATAGTCCTTGGAGCTCATCGAGCCCCAATCCGCCGTCGCGGCGGCAATCGCCTTCAGATAACGGTTGAGCGGATCACGCGCGACCTCGAAAGCCTGTTGCCGCGTTTCGGCGCAGTACATGTGGAAGGCGAGCATGACCCGGCCGCGCCCGGCGTGCCCGGCCTGCTTCCAGGCGTCGCGATAAAGACCGAGAAGTTCTCGCATCTTTCCGCCGGCCATCGGGATTCCCATGATCGCGTGGCCGGCCTTGCCGGCGGCGACGAAGCTTTCCGGGGTGGCGATGGCCGCAACCCAGAAGGGCGGGCGCGGCTTTTGCGTCGGCCGCGGCAGCGAGGTGACGTTCTCGAAACTGTGGAATTTGCCCGCATGGCTGGCCGTGTCCTGTTCGAGCAGGATGCGCACTTGTTCCATGCCCTCGGCGAAACGCTCACGGCTCTCGTTGACGCTCACCTTGAAATTGGCGAACTCGTAGGGAAGGAAGGCTCGGGCGAAACCGACTTCGAGCCGGCCGCCGGAGATCGCGTCCAGCATGCCGATTTCGCCGGCAAGCTTGAGCGGATTGTTGAAGATCGGCAACACCGCGCCGGTGATCAGCCGTGCATTTTTGGTCCGCTGCGCCGCCGCCGACAAAAAGACGATCGGGTTCGGCGTGTAACCGCCGTAGGCCCGGA
>JAGWIH010000356.1 GCA_028866355.1 Alphaproteobacteria bacterium | reverse complement strand
GTCTATATCCACTGGCCGTTCTGCAAGTCGAAATGCCCCTATTGCGACTTCAACAGCCATGTGCGCGAACGCATCGACGAGGCGCGCTGGCGCCAAGCGCTGTTGGCCGAACTCGCTTGGTGGGCGGAGCAGACCGAAGGCGCCACCATCACCAGCATCTTCTTCGGCGGCGGCACGCCGTCGCTGATGGATCCTTCGACCGTCGCCGCCATCCTCGCGGTGATCGGCCGGCACTGGGCAATGGCGGCCGATTGCGAGATCACGCTTGAAGCCAATCCGACGTCGGTCGAGGCCGCGCGCTTCCATGCCTTGCGCGACGCCGGCGTCGGCCGCGTCTCGCTCGGCGTTCAGGCGCTCGACGACGCGGCGCTCAAATTCCTCGGCCGCGGCCACGATGTGCGCGAGGCGCGCGATGCCGTCGCGCTCGCGCGCGCGATCTTCCCGCGTTATTCCTTCGATCTCATCTATGCGCGGCCGGGCCAAACGCCGGCGTCGTGGGAGAAAGAACTCGCGGCGGCCTTGGCCTTCGCCGGTGATCACCTGTCGGTCTATCAGCTCACCATCGAAGCCGGCACCGCCTTTGCCACGTCGTTCGGACGCGGCGATTTCGCGCTGCCCGACGAGGACACTGCCGGCGCGCTTTACGAGACGACGCAAGCGTCGCTCGCAGCCGCCGGCCTGCCGGCTTACGAAATCTCGAACCATGCGCGGCCCGGCCAGGAATGCCGTCACAACCTCGCCTATTGGCGCGGCCAGGATTATCTCGGCGTCGGTCCCGGCGCGCACGGCCGCCTCACCAGCGGACCAGCGCGCTTCGCGACGCGCCAGACCAAGGCGCCCGAAACCTGGCTCGCCGCTGTCGAAGCTCGCGGCCACGGCACCGAGGAATTCGTACGTCTCACGCCCGACGAACGCCGCGGCGAGCTGGTGATGATGGGCCTGCGGCTGGCGGAAGGCGTCGCGCGCGACCGGTTTTTCGCCGCGACCGGCATGGGCTTCGAAGAGGCCTTCGGCGACCGCCTGGCGCCGTTGATCGACGGCGGCTTCGTCGATCTGGACGAGCATGCATTGCGCGCGACAGCCGCCGGCCGCCAGCGTCTCAACGCCGTTCTCGGAAAGCTACTCGCCTAGGCTGCGGAAATCGGTCGGCGCCGGATCGACCACCGACGGCTCACCGCGTTCGACTTGAAGCACGGCCAGGCCGCGTTGCGCGATGCCGTTCGGTTGCAGGCGGAAAAGACCGTCGACGCCGGTAAACCCGTTGGGGTTGGTGATTGCGTTGGCCGACAGATCGCCGCCGTTATGGACCAGTGTTATGACCAGCGACACGGCATCGTACGGCAAAGTCGCGAGCCGCGGCGGCGCGCGGTTATAGAGCGCCTTATAGTGGCTGGCGAAATTGGCGCGGGCCGAGGGCGCCGGCGCGGCGTACCAACCGCCGGCCAAAGCCGGCTCGACGCCCAGGCCCGGCTCGTCCCACAGCCCGGTGCCGAGATATTTGATCGTGTCGGGATCGATGTCGTAATACGGCAGCAGCGGCGCCAACAGCTTCAGCCGCGTGCCGCCTTCGGGCAGCAGCACGGCGTCGAAGTCTGCGTTCTGGCCGAAGCTCTGCACGATCGGCGCCAGGTCGGTCGTATCCGGATCGTATGTCGCGACGCGCACGATGCTGGCGTTGCCGCCGGTGCCGACCGCTTGCTTGAGCGCGTCGACCGCCAGATTGCCGTAAGGCGAATTCGGCGCCAGCACGGCGAATTTCGTATGGCCTTTGCTGATGGCGTATTGCACGACGCGCGCGATCTCCTGTTGTGGCTGGAAGCCGAGCAGGAAGACGCCGCCGCCCGCGACCGAAGTCGAATTCGAGAAGGCCAGCACCGGCAGATTGGCCGCCGCGGCAATCGGCTTCACCGCCTCGACCTCGGCCGCGAGCAGCGGACCGATGATGATGCGCGCGCCTTGCTGGATGGCGTCGCGCGCCGCCGCCGCGGCGCCGTCGGCGGT
>JAGWIH010000051.1 GCA_028866355.1 Alphaproteobacteria bacterium | reverse complement strand
CGGATCGATTGCGACATCGCGTATGCTGGCGCCGGCTTTGGCAAAGCGCCGCGCGGCGTCTTCGAACGCCGCTTGCGCGGGCGCCGTTGCTTTATCCCATTCGATCCCGCGCACCAATCCGATGCGGGGCGCCTTGTCGAGCGTCTTGTCGTACGAGTCCATTGGCGCGCCCGTGAAGGCCGCAAGCACGGGCGGAATGTCGGCGACGGCCCGCACGAAGATGCCGATGGTATCGGCCGATTCGGAAAGCAGCTTGGCACCGGCCCGATTGATTGCGCCGTAACTCGGCTTGAAGCCGACGACGCCGCAGAACGCCGCCGGGCGGATCACCGAGCCGAGCGTCTGGGTGCCGAGCGCCACCGGCACCATGCCGGCCGCGACTGCCGCCGCCGAGCCCGACGACGAACCGCCGGGCGTATGTGCCGGATTGTGCGGATTGTGCGTTTTGCCGGGATGCGTCATGGCGAATTCGGTGGTGACGGTCTTACCGAGTGCCACCGCGCCCGCGGCCCGCAGCAACGCGACACAAGCGGCGTCAGCCGCCGGCCGATGGTTGGCATAAATCGGCGAGCCGTAAGACGTCGGCATATCGGCGGTATCGAAGATGTCCTTGATGCCGACCGCGATGCCGTGCAGCGGACCCTTGGCTGGTGCCTGATCGCGACGGCGCGCTTCGCCTATTGCGCGCTCGGCATCGATATAAGCCCAAGCGCCGACGGCGGGCTCACGCTCGGCGACGCATTCGAGGCAAGAACGGGTTCCGGATTCGGCGGTGGCTTCGCCAGCAGCAACGCGCTTCAGAATGTCACGAACCCCGAGCATGGCGGTGGCTTCTATGGTTGCGGTACCGGAGTATTCCCGGCCAACGCCACACAACGCAAGGCGACAGCGCGCCATAGGCCCATGTGCAAACGGCGATCAGCCACTGGGACCCGCCAAATGTTTCCGTAAATAGCCGGCGACGAACGGAACTAGCGGCTGGCCCAACGCGTCCGCCGGCGCCATGAAACGCGCAGCGATGACCTCGCGGCCATCGAGGTGCAGCTCTGGTTCCGCTGCCAGGCGCAGCTCGAAAATGCGGACATGATCGTAGCGTTTCTCCCAACGCTCCATGACGTCGCCTTGGAACACGAGGGACTCGGGCGGCACGAGCAATCCCAGCTCTTCTTCAAGCTCGCGGCGAGCGGCGTCGACTGGCTGTTCGCCGGGTTTGATGCCGCCGCCGGGCCAGCTCAAGCGGTTGCGATAGGAATGCCGCACCATCAGGATGCGTTCGCCGAACCATACGGCGATAACCGCGCCGTCGCGCTGCGGCCGCCGGATGAACCACCACACGCGCAACAGGCGATAGGCAGTCCACAGGGTGGCGCGAATGAGATAATCGACACTCGAGAACGATCGGCGCAGGGAAGCCCCTGCATCGCCGACCAAGCTGTCAGTTCTACTATAAAGCGATGGCCGCGCCGCGGGTGGCGTGATCAACCGCCGGCTTGCGGCTCATGCTCGACCACCGCCGGATCGAGGTGTGCAACGGCGATCTTCGCCTTGGAGGTGCGGTATTTCTTCTGGCGTTCCTGCGAAAGGCCTGCGCGGTAACGATAGCCGAGCCGAAAGCCGAGCCAGAACACGCCCGCGACGATCGCGATCAGCACGAGTAGAGCAAATCCGTCTTGCATGACTTTCCGTCGTTTCTTGGTGACGCCGGCGATGCGGCGTTTTTGGCGATAAGGCAATCATATCGCCTTGCCTTCGAAGTGTCATTCACGGCGCTGTGATCAGGCGGCGAAAAGCCGCGTTCGGCTACTTCGCACCCGCGGTTTGCGTCGTCGGCATCAGGCGCACGACATGGCCATTTTCGACCACGCCGTAGACCACGTCGTCGGCATCGACGGCTTCGTGGTTCGCCGGATTGAACGGATGGTTATAGACCTGTACCACGCCTTCGACCTTGTCATGCAAGTCGCCGAGCGCCGCCCGGACCTTGGGACCATCGACGGTGCCCGCCTGGCGGATCGCAGCCGCCAGCAAATAGAGCGAATCATAGCCTTGCGCCGCCGACGGCGGCGAATCCATGCGCGTGACCTTGTAAGCGGCATGATACGACTGAATGAAAGCGGCACGCTTCGGCGTATCGCCCTGCTCGATGAAGGTTTGCGGCATCACGGTGCCCTGGCCATTGGCGCCGGCCGCGTCGATGAAATTCGACATCGACAGCGTCCAACTGCCGATCATCGGCACCATCCAGCCAATCTTGGCGCGGTCATTGGCGATCGCGGCAAGTTCCGGTCCGATGCCGTATGTCAGCAGAACATCGGCGCCGGCCTGTCGCGCGCGCACCAGCTGCGCCGTCATATCGGTATCGCCGATGTTGAATTTCTCGTTTGAGACCGGCGTGATCCCCTCTGCTGCCAATGCCTGCATCAGGTCGTGACGGCCCACCTGCCCGTAGGCGGTGGTGTCGGCGAAGATCGATATCTTCTGGTAGCCGCGCATCTTGACGAGTTCGGCGATCTTTTCCACTTCAAGCGCGGTACTGCACGAAACGCGGAATACGTAATTCTCGTGATACTCGGGCGGCGCAAATTCACGGGTTAGGACGCTGCCGGTCGTAACGTTGAGGATCACCGGGATGCGTGCTTGTTCGAAATAGGGAATCGCCGCCAAGGCCACGCCCGTATTGATGTAGCCGACTGCGGCATCGATCAGATGGTGCTCCGTGAGTTCTTCGGCGATCTGCCCGCCACGGTCATTACTCGCCTGATCGTCGCGTTTCACCAGGACAAGCGGGCGGCCGAGAACGCCGCCGGCTTTATTGATCTCGTCGGCTGCCAACTCGACGCCGCGCAGCATGTCAATGCCCATCGGCGCGGAGCCGCCGGTGAACGGCCCATCGACGCCGATTCGGATCGGATCGGCCGCACGCGCCGGCGCGCCCGCCACGACGAAAATTCCGAAGACAACACTCAGCGTTTTCCATTGCATAACGTGCACTCCTAGCCGGTCGCTTAGACGGCAATATCCAATTTCGGTTTGTCGGTCACTGATTGGCCTGACCGGCGGATCGGCAAGCTGATGGTGACAGTGGTACCCTGCTTTGGGGCGCTGCTGATCTCCAGTCGGCCGCCGTGCATCTCGACCAGGGTCTTCGAAATCGGCAAGCCGAGGCCGGTGCCCTCTTGTGCCATAGCCCGTTCGCGGCCGACCTGGGTGAAGGGTTCCAAGGCGCGCGGAATGTCTTCCGGTGCCATGCCGACGCCATTGTCCTTGACCACGATCCGCAAATCCGTGGGCGTAACGGCGCTGGACACATCGATGCGGCCACTGGCGGGCGTGAACTTGACGGCGTTCGCCAAGACGTTGAGCAGGACTTGGCGAATACGGACCGGGTCCGCTTCGACCGCCGGGGCCTGCGGCACTAGATCTGTGACGATCGCGATTCCGGCGACGTCCGCCTTGCGCGACATGATGGCGATCGCTTCGACGATGGTGCGATTAATGTCGACGGACTCGAGACGGAGCTCGGTCTTGCCGGCGTTAAGCTTGGCGATATCCAGGATGTCGTTGATGATCGCCAAGAGGTGCTCGCCGCTGGTGCGCACGATTTCACCGTATTGACGGTAATTTTCGGAAATCGGGCCAAGCACCTTGCGCTCGATCATCTCGGAAAAGCCGATGATGGCATTGAGCGGCGTGCGCAGCTCGTGGCTCATGTTGGCGAGGAACGCTGTCTTGGCCTGATTGGCCTGCTCGGCCAACTGTCGCGCAAGTCCGAGCTGCTCTTCGCGCTCCTTGAGCGGCGTGATGTCCGAATAGAACAGAACGGTATCGCCCTCGTCCGTGCGCCGCTCGCGCATCAAAATCCAGCGGCCGTCCCGCAACTGGAGAACCGGCTCGCCGACGCCCAGGCGATGCTGGTCCATGCGCCACCGCAGGAACTCGCGTTCGTCGGGATGCGCGTCGGCAAAGGCGCGGTATTTGACGGATGCCTCGCTCAACTCCTGGAAACTCTTGCCTGGCACGATGAGATCTTTGATCGGCGCAAAGAACGACCGATAGACGCTGTTCGACAACACCAAGCGGTCGTCGCTGTCGTAAAGCGCAAACGCTGCCGGTGCGCTCTCGAACGCGCTTAGCAAGCGCGCCTCGGCCGTCCGCCGCGCACGGGCCTCACGATCAACGGCCGACGCCTCGCGGGCCGCCGCGGTGGCGAGCCACCAGGCGATCAGGGTCATGACAAACAGCAGCCCGCCGTCCATCGCGCAAAAGCTGAGGAATTGCGGCGAGGTGATTGTCGGCTTGCCGATCAGGACGATCCGGGCCGGGAAGCCGTGGACTTCCGCTTGGGTTGAATACGCCTTCGCGTGCTGGCTTACCGACTTGAGCTCGCTCTCGGTGAGGTCCTGATCGGACAAGCCGGTACCGGCGAGGATGGCGCCGTCGTGCCGCTCAAGAAGGACGACGTTGCCCTGTTCTCCGCCGCGCTGCCCGTAAAAGTCAGAAAAGTACGCAGGATCGATGACCGAGGCGACGATTCCCTCGAAATTCCCGTTATTGTCAAGAACCGGGCGGCTCACGGTGAATACGACGCGGTTGTCGGCGCGCGAGACCTGAAGGCGGTCGAGATAGAGCCCGACGCCGAGCCATTTCTTCTGCTCGGAGAAATACATTCTGTCGGAAAGGTTGAGCGATGGCGGCGGATACGACAACGTGCTGTTGACGTCATTGCCATCCGCATCGAGCACGAAGATCGCGTGTACGTCCGGCAGCGCCTTGGCATATTTATCGAGCAGCAGCTGCGTGAAGATCGTCGGCTTGTCGAGCGGCAAACGCGTTTTCAGTTGTTCGGCGATCGCTTGCAGCGAGAGATCGACTGCAGCCAGCGCACGGCCGGCGTGCTCCGCCAACAGCGCCGCCCTTGCGTCGCGGGCCTCGTGCTCCCGGCTCGCAAGCACGCCGTAATAATGGCTGAGGATGGCAGCGTCGCCGGCGTAGACGGCGACCAGAAACAGGACTGTCAGCAGAACGATGCGCCGCGCGAATGGGATCGCCCGGATGCGCCGCAGGCTAGCGATGACAATCCGTCGCCGTAGCGACATGGGATTTCCGCGAGCAGCTTAGACGTCTGTATTCCCAGCTACTGTGCGCGGAACGGGTTAATATTTAGCCGAACTCAGTCGGAAAAATTGCCGCCGAACGCGCACGTTGCGATGTCGCGGCCGCTCGCGGCATTTCGAATCAAATGTTGATAAAAACTGGATGTAACCAATACGTCCGCGAAGCGCGAAATGGCGCTGCGCTGTTAGCGCCACATCCCATGCAACGCTATACCGACGAGCGATGCCGCGACGCCGATCAGGATTTCGATGAAACGCACGCCGATAGACTGCCGCATTGCGGTTCTCCGCCTAGAGTTCGAAGGAACCAGCGTATCTGGCGAATCTTTCGAATAAATTAACGCTAATTGGGGACAAATCCCCGGCCTTTGGCGCGGGTTTTTACACCCGTGCGGCCCCAGCTACGCACCACCTTATATATGGAGGCGCTTGAAGACCGGCTCGGGGATGGCGCGGATGATCGCCATAACCAGCCGCCAGATCGGCCGGACATAGATGACGTCGCGGCGTCCGCGTTCGGCGGCAAGAACGGCCGCCGCCACCTCGTCCGGTTGCGCCGTCAGCAACCCGGGCGTCGGCATGCCCTCGGTCATCCGGGTCGCCACGTAACCCGGCAGGACCGTGATGACACGCACGCCCGTGCCATAGAGACGATTGCGCAATCCCGAGAGAAACGCCGTGAAGGCCGCCTTTGCCGAGCCGTAGACGTAGTTGCGCGCGCGACCGCGCTCGCCAGCAACCGACGAAATGCCGACGACGACGCCCGTGCCGCGTGCCGCCATGCGGTTCGCAGCCTCGCCTAGGATGGTCGCGGGCCCGACGTAATTGCTGCGCATGACGAGGGACGCGGCTTCGGGATCGCGCTCGCTTTCCGCCTGCTCGCCCATGAATCCCACCACCGAGACGACCGTGCCCGGCAGCTCGCCTAAGGTGTCGAGAAACCGCGCATGACCGGCGACGTCCAATGCATCGAATTCGACCGCCCGCACCGCCACCCCATAACGCACCTTGAGATCGGCGACGTCGGCCGCGAGGCGCTCGTGCCGACGCGCCGCGAGAATCAATTCGCGTCCGGACTTGGCATAAGCGCGGGCGATGGCGCGCGCCATGTCGGAATTGGCGCCGAGGATCAGGACCGCGCTCACAGGCCCAACCTCCGCGATTGCAGCGAGGCGAACTTGCGCGCCGGATCGACCGCGTTGCGCACCGCGGCGAAGTCATTCAATCCGGCATAGGATTGGCGGAAGTCGCCGGCGGCAATGCGCGCATCCTTCGCCAGATAGACGCGGCCGCCGTGTGCTGCGACGATCGCGTCGAGCTCGGTCAGCAGCGCCAAGTTTGCCGGATCGGCGCGGAAATCGAGCGCCAGCGTATAGCCCTCCATCGGAAACGACAGCATGCCACGGCCAGGACCGAGAAGCTTCAAAACCGAGAGGAACGATCCGGCGCCAGCGGCGGCGATCCGATCCAGCAACGCACTCAATCCGGCACGCGAGGCCGCTTTGGGCAGCACGCATTGGTATTGAACGAAGCCGCCGCTTCCATACATCCGGTTCCATTCGTGGATTGTGTCGAGCGGATAGAAGAAGCGGTCATAATCGACGATCGCTGTGCCGGGCCGGCTTGCGCGATAAAAGAACCGGTTGAACGCCGCGACCGTCCAGCGATTGAGCATAACCGCCGGAAAATCAACCGGCATCCGGCGTGTCCGCCGGACCGGAAGGGTGAAGGGCGCGGCACGCCGACGCGCCGGAAGTTCGTCGTTGCGCGCATGCTCGCCGCGATAGAGCAGCGCCCGGCCGAGATCCCGTCCGCGGGCCAAACAGTCGATCCAGGCCACCGTATAGGTCCAGTCACGCGAAGCCTCGAAGAGATCCATGATCGCATCGAGATCGCGGGCGCGCAGCGTTTCCTGGCGGACGTAAGCGGATTCGATCCGCTGCAGCTTAAGTTGCGCGCCGAGAATAACGCCGGTTAGCCCCATGCCGCCGAGCGTCGCCGCGAAGAGCGGCGCATTGTCCTCGCGCGAACAGCGCACCACGCGCCCGTCGGCCAACGCCAGATCAAGGCTTTCGACGTGATCGCCGATGGTGCCGGCCTTGTGATGATTCTTGCCGTGCACGTCGGCCGCCAGCATGCCGCCAAGTGTGACGAATTTGGTGCCGGGCGTGACCGGTGGAAACCAGCCCCGCGGCACCAGACAGTCGAGAATGTCGGCGAGAAGCGCGCCGGCGGCGGCGGTGAGCACGCCGCTTGCTTCATCGAAGGCGATGAACCGGTCGTCGCGACACAGATTGAGCGTCGCCGCCGGATTGAGCGCAGCATCGCCGTAGGCGCGGCCGTTGCCGCGGGCAATCAGACTGGTTTCGGCGGCAACGGTGGCAAGCACATCCGCCTGCGAACGCGCTGCAATGACTCGGCAATCGGCGCGCGGATAACGGCCCCAGCCGGCGAGCATCATGGTGCGCTTAGATGCTGAAAGCGCCGATGACGAGGATGAGCGCTCCACAAACGAGACTCTTCAGGTCGGTGGCGGCAAAGACGACCGGATCGTCGTGCATCTCGCCGCGATGCGTCAACAGCAGGACACGGCTGATCCAATAGAACAGCACCAAGCAGATGGCCCAAAGATATTCGGGCGATCGATAAAGTGCGGCAACCGCGGGACTGTCGATATAGAGCGCGAAGATCATGATCGCGACATAGCCCGTACCCGCGGCCATCGCCTCGAGCATCGGCAAATCGCGCTGGATGTAACCCCTGCCCTTGGGATCGCCCGCGTCCTTGGCGATGCGGTCGGTAATTTCCGTGCACCGCTTGACCAGAGCCAGGCAAAGGAAAAAGAACACTGAAAAGGCGACAAACCACGGCGACAGCGGCACGGCAACCGCCACCGCGCCGGCGGCGAGCCGCATGCCGTAGAGACACGCTAGCGTCACCACGTCGATCATCACCTTGCGCTTGAGGACGAGCGAATAGCTCATGGTGAGGACGTAATAGCCGGCAAGCAGCGCGAGAAAGTCATGTGGCAACGACCACGCGAGTGTCGTCGCCAAGGCCAGAAGTACCGGCACCAGCGCCAGCGCATGGCCGAGCGGCACGCGGCCCGACGCCAGCGGCCGATCACGTTTTCGCAGATGCGCGCGGTCGTTGCCAAGGTCGAGCAAGTCGTTAGCGATGTAGGCGCTCGAGGCACATAGGCTGAAGCTGAGGAAAGCCAGCACAAGCGCCATTGCCGTCATCGGCATAAACCGATGCGCCGTCGCCGCCGGCACGAAGATCAGCAGGTTTTTGAGCCACTGATGAACGCGCAGAGTGCGAAGATAATCGGACCATTGCCGGCGAGCCGGGTCGACGATCCGTGCTTCGGGAAAGCGCGCGACGACCCGGCGCTGCAGGCGTGTTCCGGCGCCAGCGAGCCAGACACCGCGTGCTTTCTCCCAGACGGCGAAATCGACGCGCGCGTTGCCAGCATAATCGAACCCACCAATGCCGAAGGCGTCGCAAAGCACCTGCGCCTTGGCCGCGCCCGCAAGGTTGGTCGTGCCATCCGATGCGAAGGTGCCGGCGAAAAGGCCGAGCGCATCTGCGACCGCTTCGACAAGCCGGCGATCCGCTGCCGACGCCAGATAGACGGCCCGCCCTTTGGCATGTTCCGCGCGAATGAAGGCGAGCAACTCGGGATTGAACGGCAACGTCGCGCAATCGAGATCGGCTTGACCGGCAAGCGCCGCCTTGAACGCGGCCTTGCCGTGCAATAACGCGGCAAGCGTAGCCAGGGCGCGGATCGGCCGCGCCGCCAGCAGCCCGAAAAACGACTGCGCGAGCAGGTCGATCTTGACCAGCGTGCCGTCGAGATCGACCACCAGCGGCGGCGTCGGAGATGCGCGTCGGACCGCGACGGATTGTTGCATCCGCTATCCAGGGTTCTGTCGCCGGTTGGGCCGGCCGTCGATGCCCATTGTGGCGGCGCCGGCTTTACCATTCGCTAATGCGTACGGCCGCTCGGCCAAGGCCGCGGAAACGGCGGGGTTTCCTCGTGATTCCCTGGCGGCCGACGAGGGATGAGATTGCCGCAGCCGGCGTAAAATAAAGCATGACACACGCATCGACAGCCGAGACCGAATCGTCGAATCGCCGCTGCGGCTGTGACGAGCCCAGCCTCGATGAACTGCTCGCCGACGAGATCATGGATCCCATCACGCGCAGCGCTCACCTCGATCGCGAGCGCCTTCGCCAGCAGCTATCGGAGGTCGCCTTGCGGGTTTACGTCAAGACGACCGCATCGACCGAATAGGCCTGCCCAACAGGCCTTGAAGGCGCGGGAGATCCGCGGGAACCCCGACCGACCCGGCGTTTGGACCTGACGGCACGCGGCTTCAGTCGGATTGATTGGAGCGCGTAGAGCCGATATTTTGCGTTCCCCAGTGCGGCCAAACCCGCCGAGCCATGGAGGATCGATCTGATGACCCGACCCGTTGCGACTGTACCCGGACGCTTTCGCGCCAACGCCGCCCGATGCCGGCGTCTTGCCGTCGGTCTGGCCATGGCGGCCTTGATCGCGCTGCCGGGTGCAAGCCGTGCGCAATCCGGCACCGGTGGCGCTGACGCCTTCATGGCCAAACTGGGCGACCAGGTGGTTCAGCTCATCGGCAATCAGCAAACGCCGGTTGCGGAGCGGAAACAGAAATTTGCGACGCTGATGAACGAGTCGTTCGACGTCGACGGCATTTCACGCTTCGTGCTCGGTCGTTACTACCGGACGGCAAGCGACAGCGAGCGTCAGCAGTTCGAACAGGTATTCGACAAATACATGATCGACGTCTATTGGGGTCACTTCAATCAGTACACCGGACAACGGTTCGTCGTAACCAAGAAGACGCCCCAAGGCGCCGACACAACGCTGGTCTACAGCCAAATCATCCAACCCGGCGGGCGGCAACCGGTCAACATCGTCTGGCGCGTCGTCGACCACGGCGGCAAATATCAGATTTCCGACGTCAGCATCGAAGGCGTGAGCGAGCTCGTGAGCTATCGCGATGAGTTCTCGTCAGCGATTTCGCAGAACGGCGGCAGCGTCTCGGCGCTGATCAACCAGCTCAAGCAAAAAGACCAACAGCTCGGCGGGTGACCGTGACGCCGCGACGCGGATGTTTGCGGTTCAGCGGCCGAGGTGC
The DNA here is from genome assembly GCA_028866355.1 of Alphaproteobacteria bacterium. Taxonomy (GTDB): domain Bacteria; phylum Pseudomonadota; class Alphaproteobacteria; order ATCC43930; family CGMCC-115725; genus REEB95. Next base: position 250 of record JAGWIH010000051.1, on the reverse strand, counting down.
GAGGCAATCAAGGCGATGCCCATCCACGGCACCGCGGCTGCGGCGACCCACACCATCAGCCTGAGGAAGTCGAACGAGCTGGCGCGTTGGCGGGCGCGGCTCTCGGCAAAATCAGCGGCGGTGCGGAACGACATTGGGCTGGCCTTTCGGACACGACGAAACCACGCGTACGGTTAATCGCCCGTTAATGGGCTCCATAAGGCGCGGCATCTATCGTCGCCGCGATGCAGGGCTTTTCAATCACCCGGTG